>JBPCOG010000012.1:0-6758 GCA_051000455.1 Lapillicoccus sp.
GTCGAGGAGGGCGTTCGCTCCCTCGCCGCCGAGCACCTCGATGTCGAGCGCTCCCCGCCCGGCCAGCGACGCGAGCCGCTCCCGCAGCTGCGCCGGGCACGAGCGCCCGTTGGGACACCGCAGGTCCTTGTCGCCCTCCTTCTGCGGCGCCAGCGCCGTGCCGCAGGAGGGGCACTGCGTCGGCATGACGAACGCCCGCTCGGAGCCGTCCCGGAGCGCCGCGACCGGGCCGACGATCTCCGGGATGACGTCACCGGCCTTGCGCAGCACGACCGTGTCGCCGATGAGCACGCCCTTGCGCCGGACCTCGTCCGCGTTGTGCAGGGTCGCCATCTCGACCGTGGAACCGGCGACCACCACCGGTCTCATCACCCCGAACGGGGTCACCCGACCCGTGCGACCGACGTTCACCTGGATGTCGAGCAGCCTCGTGTTGACCTCCTCGGGGGGGAACTTGAACGCGATCGCCCACCGCGGAGCCCGCGACGTGGAGCCGAGTCGGCGCTGCACGGCCACCTCGTCGACCTTGACGACGATGCCGTCGACCTCGTGCTCGACCGAGTGCCGGCGCTGCGCGAATGCGCAGATGTGCTCCTGGACCTGCTCGATCGTGTCGAGCACCGTGTAGTGCGAGGAGGTGGGCAGCCCCCACGCCGTCAGTGCGGCATACGCCTCGCTCTGCCGGGCGACCTCGAAACCGGACCGGGCGCCTATCCCGTGCGCGAGCATCCGCAGCGGCCGCGACGCGGTGACCCGCGGGTCCTTCTGGCGCAGCGACCCCGCGGCCGCGTTGCGCGGGTTGGCAAAGGGAGCCCGACCGGCCTCGACGAGGCTCGCGTTGAGCTCGGCGAACGCATCCACGGGGAAGAACACCTCGCCGCGGACCTCGAGGCGCTCGGGGACGTCGTCGCCTGCCAGCCGGTGCGGTATGCCGTGGATCGTGCGGACGTTGTGGGTGACGTCCTCCCCGGTGCGCCCGTCCCCCCGGGTCAGGGCTCTGGTCAGCCGGCCCGACTCGTAGAGCAGGTTGATGGCCAGCCCGTCGACCTTGGGCTCGGTGAGGTAGTGCACGTCGGTGCCGGCATCCCGGGCCACCCGGGCCGCCCAGGCGAGCAGCTCCTCGTCGGTGAAGGCGTTGTCCAGGCTCAGCATCCGCTCGAGGTGGTCGACCGCGGCGAAGTCCGTCGAGAAGGTGGCCCCCCCCACCTGCTGGGTGGGGCTGTCGGGGGTACGCAGCCCCGGGTGGCGCTCCTCCAGCTCGTTGAGCCGCCGCACGAGCGCGTCGTACTCCCCGTCGCTGACCGTCGGCGCGTCGAGGACGTGGTAGGCGAACTGATGGCCACGAGCCTGCTCCGCGAGGTCGCTCCACTCGTGCAGCAGGTGCGCCGGCACGCCGGTGCCCTCGGTCACCGAGATGCCACCCTCGTCGCTCACCCGCCCATCCTGCCGCACCGCCCCGACACCGACTGGAACACGCCGTTCGACCAGTACCGCAAGAGGTCGGCGCTGGCCGGCTGGGGCCTCAGACCCGCTCGCCGGACCCCGCCGGTATGCCGGTGGGCTCGGCCGCCGGGCGCCGGTCGGGAAGGCCGGTCACCACCGCTGCGGCGAGGACGATCGCGGCACCGAGCACCTGGGGCCACTCCAGGCGCTCGTGCAGCAGCAGGACACCGAGCAGGACGGCGACCACCGGGATGACGTAGGTCACCGTGGTGCCGACCTGCGCTCCGACTGCCCGCACGACGTCGAACTGCAGGGCGAACGCGAGCCCGGTCCCGACGGCGCCGAGGACGAGGACCGAGAGGACACCGGGGAGCACTGAGCCGTCGGCGGGCGCGTGCGTCGACCACGGCGCCGGGACCGAGCTGCGCAGGAACAGCCACCAGAGCGCGACGATGACGAGCATCTGTGCCGACGCCATCACCAGCTGCCCGGCCGGCAGGGAGAGGCCGCCGAGGTCCTCACCGCGGAGGAACCGCCGCAGGTAGGTCCAGCCGAGGCCGTACGACGCGCCGGCCACGAGGGTCATGGTGAAGCCGAGCACGTCGGGACGCCCCGCCGACTGCCACGGCTGGGTGATGACGACCACGCCGACGAACCCGACCGCCACCGCGCCGATCTTGCGCGCGGGCAGCCGGTCGGCGGGGATCATCAGGAGGGTGAACAGGACCGCCGCCATGGGGGTGGTGGCGTTGCCGATGCCCGCCAGCGCGCTGGAGACGCGTTCCTCACCCAGGGGGAAGAGGGTGAAGGGCAGGGCGCAGAGCAGGAACCCCGTCACCGCGAGGTGCTTCCAGACCCGTGGGTCCCGCGGCAGCCGCGTCCCCGTCATCGCCGCGAGCACCAGCACGGTTGCCGTGCCCGTGAGGATGCGCAGGGTCGCGACCTGCACCGGCGCGAGGACGGAGAGGCCGATCTTGATCAGCAGGAAGCTCGCCCCCCAGATGAGGGCGAGGGCGGCGAACTTTGCCTGCCAGGGGACGAGGGGGGAGCGACGGCTCAAGAGGTGGCCCGTTCGGCGAGCTCCGACGCGATCTGGGTGCATGCCTGTTGAACGTCGAGGGCCCCCTGGAATGTGAGTGCTGCGAGCCCGCAGGCGGGGGTGACGACGAGGTCGTCCAGCCCGGCGACCCGCATGCCGAGGCGGTGCCAGGTGCCCGCCAGGGTGTCGGCGACCTCGCGGGACCGCGGCGGCACACCGGCGGTGGCCACGCAGCCGGCATACAGGGTCATGCCGTCCTCGATGCCGACCGCCAGACCCTCCCAGCTGCGAAGGGCGAGCAGCGAGGTGTCGACCGACAGCGCCGCTCCGGTGGCGCGCAGCAACGGCAGGGGTATGCCGGTGGCGCAGCAGTGGATGACCACGTCGCGCCCCCCGGCGGCGTCCAGGACGGTGCGCAGGCCCCACGCCGCGACCTGGGGGTCGAGCGCGCGCAGCATCCCGAACCCGGACACCGTGGGCAGCAGGCCCTGGAGGGCGGTCGGAAGCGAGGGCTCGTCGAGCTGCAGCACGATCGTCGTGTCCGGGAGCAGCCGCTGCACCTGCTCGAGGTGGATGCGCACGCCCTCGGCCAGGGAGCCGACGAGGTCGCGGCGGGCTCCCTCGTCGACGATCGCGCGCTCGCCCCGGTGCAGTGCGAGCCCCGAGGCCAGCGTCCACGGGCCCGCGACCTGCACCTTCAGCCTGCCGGCGTAGCCGTCGAACGCCTCCGCGAGCTCGTCGAGGTCCTCCATCCAGAGTGCGGCCGTGCGGCGGGCGTCGTGCCCCGGTCTGTCGACGAACCGCCAGCCCGAGGGCTGCAGGTCGACCGACAGGCCGACGAGCAGCCCGGCGGTGCGTCCGACCAGCTCGGCGCCCGGGCCCCGGCCGGGCAGCTCCGGGAGGTAGGGCAGCCCGTGGGCCCCGGGGAGGGTGTCGCGGACGGCACGCAGCGCCTCCCGGACGTCGGTGCCCGGCCAGGAGCCGACACCACTCGCCAAGGTCACGGACCGACCCTAACGGGCAGGCCATGCTCCCCGTGCCGTGACGGCTCAGCCGCGCCGGGAACGCTCCAGGGCCGCCTCGTCGATGGTCGCCGATCCCAGAACCCTGGTGCCCTCGTAGAGGACGACCGACTGCCCCGCGGAGACCCCGCGGACCCGCTCCCCCAGCCGCACGTGCACCCGGTCCTGCTCGGCCCGGGCGGTTGCCGGGACCTCCTGACCGTGGGCGCGCACCTGCGCGCCGACGCGGACGAGCCCCTCCGGCGCAGGGCCGCACCAGCGCACGTGCGAGCCGGTGATCGCATCGACGCCGAGCAGGTCCGCGCTGCCGACGACGACGGTGTTCGAGGCCGGCTCCACGGACAGGACGTAGCGGGGCCGACCGTCGGCCGCGGGGCGGGCAAGTGACAGGCCACGGCGCTGGCCGACCGTGTAGGCATAGGCACCGGAGTGCGCCCCGACGACCTCCCCGGCGGTGTCGAGGACGTCGCCGGGCTGCTCACCGAGCCGGGCGGTGAGCCACCCGCGGGTGTCGCCGTCCGCGATGAAGCACACGTCATGGCTGTCCGGCTTGGCGGCGACCGCGAAGCCACGGGCTCGGGCCTCGTCGCGGACCTGCGCCTTGGTCCGGTCCCCCAGCGGGAAGCAGGCGCGGGCCAGCTGCCCGGCGTCGAGCACCCCGAGGACGTAGGACTGGTCCTTGGCCGCGTCGACGGCGCGATGCAGCTCACGCCTGCCGTCTGCGGTGTCAACGACGCGGGCGTAGTGCCCCGTCGCCACCGCGTCGAACCCGAGGGCGACGGCCTTGTCGAGCAGTGCCGCGAACTTGACCTTCTCGTTGCAGCGGACACAGGGGTTGGGGGTCCGTCCGGCGGCGTACTCGGCGACGAAGTCGTCGACGACGTCGGCCCGGAAGCGCGCCGCCATGTCCCATACGTAGAAGGGGATGCCCAGGAGGTCGGCGACCCGCCGGGCGTCGCCGGCGTCCTCGAGGGTGCAGCACCCCCGGGCGCCCTCCCGTCGGGTCGCCGCGCTCTGGCTGAGCGCGAGATGCACGCCCACGACCTCGTGGCCGTCGTCGAGCATCCGGGCGGCGGCCACCGAGGAGTCGACGCCCCCGCTCATCGCCGCGACGACCTTCACGAGGCGCTGCCTCCCGCGGCACGCCGGGCCCGCTCGACCACCCCGGGCAGCGCCCCGAGGAAGGCCTCGACGTCGCCGTCCGTCGAGGTGTGCCCGAGCGTGAGGCGCAGGGCCCCGCGCGCCTCGGACTCGGACAGGCCCATCGCCAGCAGCACGTGGCTCGGCTGGGGGACACCGGCGTGGCACGCCGAGCCGGTCGAGCACTCGATGCCGGCCGCGTCGAGCAGGTAGAGCAGCGAGTCGCCCGCGCAGCCGGGGACGAGCAGGTGGGCGTTGCCGGGCAGCCGGCGGTCGTGGTCACCGGCCCGCCACACCCCTCCCGGGCGGATGCCGAGGCCTAGCGCCATGGCCCCGCAGACGAGCCGGTCACGCAGGGCGGCAACCCGACCCGCCTCGGCCGCGAGGTCGCCGACGGCCTTCTCTGCAGCGAGCGCGAAACCGAGGACGGCGGCTGCGTCGAGGGTCCCGCTGCGCACCTGGCGCTCCTGGCCGCCGCCGTGCGTGAGGGGGACGACCGTGGCGTCCCGGCGCAGGAGCAGGGCGCCCACGCCGACCGGTCCGCCGACCTTGTGGGCGGTGACCGTCATGAGGTCGGCGCCAGCCGCCGCGAAGTCGACCGGGACGTGACCCAGCGCCTGCACCGCGTCGGTGTGGAACGGGATGGCGTGCTCGTGGGCGGTCGCGGCGATTCCGGCGACGTCCTGGACGGTCCCGACCTCGTTGTTGGCCCACATGACCGACACGAGGGCGACCGAGCCGGGGTCCTCCTCGATCGCGGCGCGCACCGCCTCGGGGCTCACCACCCCGCTCGGGTCGCACCCGACCCGCGACCCCTTGGCGCCCTCGTGGGCGGCGAGGAACCCGGCGCAGTCGAGCACCGCCGGGTGCTCGATGTCGCTGACGACGACGCGGGTCCGGCATGGGTCGGCGTCCCGCCGGGCCCGGTAGGTGCCCGTCACGGCGAGGTTGTCGGACTCGGTGCCCCCGCCGGTGAAGACGACCTCCGACGGCCGGGCGCCGACCGCCTGCGCCAGCCGCTCCCGGGACTCCTCGACGATGCGCCTCGCGGCGCGTCCCGCCGTGTGCAGCGACGACGGGTTGCCGACCCGCCCCTGCTGCGCGGCCATGGCCTCGATGACCTCCGGGAACATCGGGGTGGTCGCCGCGTGGTCGAGGTAGACGGGCACCGGCAAAGTCTAGGGCGGCACCCGGTATGCCGTGTCCTCGCGGCGCCTGGCGCACCGGGCGTCAGGGACGCGGGTCGCCCGAGATGATCGCCATGTCGATGACGTCGTGCCAGCGCCGGTCGCGCCACAACGCCTCCCGGCGCACGCCCTCACGGACGAAGCCGCAGGTGACGTAGACGGCGATGGCCCGCTTGTTGAAGGCCAGCACCTCGAGCGAGAGACGGTGCAGGTTCAGCGGGCCGAGGGCGAAGTCGCGCACGAGGCGGGTGGCCTCGGTCCCGTACCCCCGGCCGAAGACCTCGGGCCCGACGAGCGAGACGAGGTAGGACATCGAGCAGTTGTCCTCGTCGAGCTGGTGCAGCACCGCCTCACCGAGGACCTCGTCGTCGGCGACCCGCACGATGGCCCAGTCCGCCCGGTCCGTGCGACCCCTCGCCCTGGCCAGTCCCGCCCGCACCTGCTCCTCGGTGAAGCGTCGCAGCGTCGCGGTCAGCCGTTGTCCCTCCGCGTCGGCGAACATCGGCCACAGCCCCTCGAAGTGCTGCGTCCCCATGGGCTCGAGGCGCACCTTGGCACCGGTCAGCGTGGGCTGGTCCCGCAGCAGCTTCAGGTGGATCACGGGAACGACCCAACCAACTTCGGGCGGCGACGGCAAGCACCCGCGCCAGGGCGGTTTGCAGCAGTCGACCCAGCGAGGCTGCTGCGCGAACGGCCGTACCGGCTCAGCCCCGGCCGGCGCGGACCGCCTCGGTGGCCTGCGGCAGGACCGTGAACAGGTCACCGACGACACCGAAGTCGACGAGCTCGAAGATCGGGGCCTGCTCGTCCTTGTTGACCGCGACGATCGTCTTGGACGTCTGCATCCCGGCGCGGTGCTGGATGGCACCGGAGATGCCGCAGGCCACGTACAGCTGCGGTGAGACCTGCTTGCCGGTCTGGCCGACC
>JBPCOG010000274.1:0-6320 GCA_051000455.1 Lapillicoccus sp.
ACGATGTTGGCCCCACCCGGGTGGACTCGCACCACCCCGGTGGTCGCCACCGCCGGGTGGCCCTCGGCGAGCGCCACGCCCTCGACCGCGGCAACCATCCGCGCGGCCGCCTGCAGCGCGTCCCTGCGGTTGGTCATCGCCGTCGCCCCGGCATGGTCGGTGCGTCCCTCGACGACCACCTCCATCCATACGAACCCGGTGATGACGTCGACCACGCCGACCTGCACCCCCGAGTCCACCAGCGTCCGGCCCTGCTCGATGTGCAGCTCGAGGAAGGTGTCGAAGTCGCCGCGCCGCGCCTCGCCGAACCGGGACGGGTCCAGGCCCACCGACCGGGCGGCCTCGGCCAGCGTGACTCCGTCGGGGTCCAGCAGCTGTTCCGGCTCGTCGGAACCAACGAGACCGAGGATGGACCGGGTGCCGAAGTAGTTGGAGTGGAAGCGGCTGCTCTCCTCCTCGCAGAGCGAGACCACCTCGACGGTATGCCGTGGCGCGCCGCCCGCGGCCGCGCACGCCTCGAGCGCGCATATCGCCGACAGGACCCCGAGGGCACCGTCGTAGGCTCCTCCGTGCACGACCGTGTCGATGTGTGAGCCGGTCAGCAGGACCGGTCCGTCGCCGTCACCGGCGAGGCGGCCGAACACGTTGCCGACGGCGTCCTCCCGCACGCTGAGGCCGGCGTCGCTCATCATCGCGGCGACGGCGTCCTGCGCCTCGCGCCATGCGGGCGAGTACAGCGCCCGGATGATCCCGCCGCCCGGTTGGGCCCCCACCCGGGCGAGCTGCTCGACGAGCAGGTGCAGCCGCTTCTCGTCGACCAGAACCGCGGGTGCGGCTGCGGACCCGTCGCTCATCGAGCGGTCCCGCGCGCCGGCTCGAGGTCGGGGGCGCCCGGCGCGCCGAGGGAAGGTGACGGGCGCCTGCCCCTGGTGAGCATCGACACGACCGCCAGCGCCAGCACGTTGGCCACCAGGGCGACGATGCCGACGTTGAGGGTCGCCGCCCACTCGGGCAGGAACGGCATGAGGCTGCCCACGGAGCGCTTGGCGATGATCACGTAGCTCACGACGCCGACGCCGACCAGCATTCCGGCCGCCGCGCCCCACGCCGTGACCGGGTTGCGGCGCAGCAGGCTCGCGATGAGGGCCGGGAACAGCTGGGTGACGAAGGCGTAGCCCAGCAGCAGCAGCGCGACGATGGTGTTGCCACCTCCGAAGGTGAGCACCAGGGTCAGCACCGCGAGTACCGGCACGAGCAGCTGTGCCAGGCGCATGACGTTCTCCGGCGACGTGCCCGGGCGCAGCTCGGCATACACGTTCTTGGCGAGCATCGTCGCCGAGGTGGTGAGCAGCATCGAGCCCGGGACCAGGGCGGTGAGCATGCCGGTGGCGCCGATGAGGCCGACGAACCACGGGTCGAACGCATCGCGCGAGAGCCGCAGCAGGGCCAGGTCGGAGTCGGTCCCCTTCAGGCCCGGGACCTTCAGCACGGCGGCGAAGCCGACGAAGAAGATGAACAGCAGCACGAGCTGGTAGAGCGGGAAGACGACGGCGTTGCGCCGGAGCGCGCCCTCGTGCTTCGCCGAGAACGTCGCGCCGAAGAAGTGCGGCCACATGTAGAAGCCCAGCGAGGTCAGCAGCACGGTGCTGATGAACCACGAGACGCCCAGCGCGGGGGTGTGCAGCGTGAGGAACTCGGGGTCCATCTGCTGGATCGAGCGGAACATCGGGGTGATGCCGCCGTAGTAGTGCCAGGGCAGGTAGATGCCGAGGAAGATCGCGACGGCGAGGATGAGGATGTCCTTGAGGACGGCGGTCCAGGCCGCGCCGTGGATACCGGAGACCATGACGTATGCCGTGAGGACGACCGTGCCGATGATGATCGCCGCCGTCCGCGGCACCGCGCCGTAGGAGGTCTCCTCGACGATGATCGACATGCCCTTCAGCTGGAGGATGAGGTACGGGATCATGGCGAGGACGCCGATGAGGGAGACGAGGATGCCGAGGTTGCGGCTGCCGTACTTGCGGGCGAAGAAGTCCGCCTGCGAGACCAGCCGCTCGCGCTTGGCGTAGCGCCACACGGCTGGCAGCAGCCAGTACGACATCACGTAGGCCAGGCAGCCGTAGGCGAGGATGTAGAGCGCCGGGCCCCCGTTCGCGTACGAGAAGCCGCTGCCGCCGAGGAAGGTGAAGGTGGTGTAGATCTCGCCGGCGAGCAGCAGGAACACGAAGATCACCCCGAACGAGCGGCCGCCGACCGACCACTGCTCGAGGTTCATCTCGCGCCCGTGTCGTGCGCGCAGGCCGAGGCCGAGGGCGACGAGCAGCCCGACGGCGAGGACGAGCAGGGCGGCGTTCATCGGGGAGCCACCTCGTCCTGCGTGTGGCGGCGGTTGACCGGGTCGAGCGCGTAGACGACCGCCATGATCGCGCTGCTCGCGACGACCCACAGCACGATCCACGCCATGAGGAACGGCAGTCCCAGCACGAACGGCTCGGTCCGGTTCGCGAAGCCCGCGCCACCGAGGATGCCGACGAAGGGCAGGCTCGCCAGCGCGATGCGCAGGACGCGGGTGCGGTCGGGGGCCGTCGAGCCAGCCACGGGATGGTCTCGTTCGCTGTCTGCAGGCACGGGGCACCTTCCGTGAACAGGGTCGCCAACTCTGGCGTGCGGGTTGAAGTGGGACACGTTTCTCGCCGCGGCCGCCCGTTGTCAAGTCGGCCCGCCCGCGGGCAGCCGGCGGGGGCGCCCTTTCCCCGGCACGCCCGAACTGACACGCTCAGCCCATGAAGAGCACGATGCAGACCACGCCCCTGCTCATCTCCCGGCTGATGCTCAACGGGACCCGGCTGCACGCGGACCAGGAGGTCGTCACGTGGACGGCGGACGGCCCGCGCCGGCTGTCCTACGGCGAGGTCGGCACGAAGTGCGCGCAGCTCGCCCATGCGCTGCGCGGGCTGGGCATCTCGGGCGACCAGCGGGTGGCCACCTTCATGTGGAACAACGCCGAGCACCTCGTCGCCTACCTCGCGGTGCCGTCGATGGGCGCGGTCCTGCATGCGCTCAACATCAGGCTCTTCCCCGAGCAGATCATCTACGTCACCAACCACGCGGAGAACCAGGTCGCCATCGTCGACAACACCCTCGCGAAGGCGTTCAGCCAGCTGTTGCCGCGCCTGCACACCCTGCGTCACGTCCTGCTCAACGGACCCGTCGACGAGGAGACGATGTCGGCGCTGCGGGGCGTGGCGCACATCGAGTCGGTCCACGACCTCTCGGAGCTGCTCGCCGCCCAGCCGGAGAGCTTCGAGTGGCCCGACGACCTGGACGAGGACGGCGCGTCGTCCATGTGCTACACGTCGGGCACGACGGGCAACCCGAAGGGCGTGGTGTACTCGCACCGGAGCAACTACCTGCACACGATGCAGGTCGGGCTCGGCGTCGACTTCCGGCAGGGTGACCGGCTCCTGGCGGTGGTGCCGATGTTCCACGCCAACGCCTGGGGGCTGCCCTACGCGGCGATGCTCCTCGGCGCCTCGCTCGTCATGCCCGACCGGTTCCTGCAGGCCGAGCCCCTCGCGGCGATGATCGAGTCCGAGAAGGTCACCGGCGGCGGCGGCGTGCCGACGATCTGGGCAGACCTGCTGCGCCACCTCGACGAGCACCCCACCGACACCTCGTCGGTCCGGTCCATCCTCGTCGGCGGGTCGGCGGCGCCTCCGGCGCTGATCCGGGCCTTCCAGGAACGGCACGACATCTCGGTGGTCCACGCATGGGGCATGACCGAGATGTCACCCCTCGGGTCCACCGCCATCGCCCCGGCGAACGCCGAGGGCGAGGACTACTGGTTCTACCGGCAGACCCAGGGCCGGCTCCCGGCCGGGGTGGAAGCCCGGCTCATCGGTCCGGACGGCGAGGAGCAGCCGTGGGACGGCAGCAGCGTCGGTGAGCTGGAGGTGCGCGGGCCCTGGATCACCGCGTCCTACCACGACAACGGCTCCAACACCGAGGCCGAACGGGCCGACGCGGCTGCCCGGTTCCACGACGGCTGGCTGCGCACCGGGGACGTGGGTTCGCTGACGCGGGACGGCTTCCTGCGCCTCACCGACCGCGCCAAGGACGTCATCAAGTCCGGCGGCGAGTGGATCAGCTCGGTCGACCTCGAGAACGTCCTCATGGCCCACCCGGACGTGCGGGAGGCCTCGGTCGTCGGCGTACCGGACGAGAGGTGGGGGGAGCGCCCGCTCGCCTCGGTGGTGCTCGGACCGGGGACAGCGACGACGGTCGAGGACCTGCGCGAGTTCGTCGCGACGAAGGTCGCGCACTGGCAGGTGCCCGAGCGCTGGGCGGTCATCGAGGAGGTCCCCAAGACCTCGGTCGGCAAGTTCGACAAGAAGGTCCTGCGCAAGCGGTATGCCGAGGGCGAGCTCGAGGTGCGCACGCTCACCTGACGACCGGGCAGCCGAGCCCGCACGAACCGGCGCCGTGCCCGGGCCGCCGCGTCAGCTGGTGATGTCCTTGCCAGCGAAGCGGGACCAGGCCGCGAGCCAGAACACGACGGCATACCCGGCGTCGACGAGCAGGCCACGGACGACGTTGCCGAACTCCATGGGGTCGCGCAGCAGGTCCCCGAAGGAGAGCCACTCATGGACGATGAGCCACGGGTGCAGCCAGCCCAGCTGAGGGACGCTGTCGAGGATCCACGAGAGGATCGCGAAGATCATCAGGGCGATGGTGGCCCCGATCGGCTGCTCCGTCAGCGTCGAGATGAACAGGCCGACGGATCCGAGGGCGGCGAGCCCGGCGCTGAGGTAGAGCATCACCAGCAGCAGCCGCCAGAGCGCCGAGCCGAAGTCGACCTGCGAGCCCGACAGCGTGGTCAACGCTCCGGTGCCGAAGAGGGCGATCCCGACGAGGGCTCCGGCGACGGCGACGACGCAGACCCCCCACAGGGCACCGATGCAGAGCGAGACGAACTTGACGACGAGCAGCCTGGTCCGGTCGACGGGGACCGTGAGCAGGTAGCGCAGCGTGCCGGTGTTCGCCTCTCCCGCGATCGCGTCCCCGGCGAGGGTCGAGACGGCGAGCGGCAGGAACAGGCCCATCTCGATGGTCAGCGCCGCCAGCGGGACGAAGAGCCCGTTCGAGGTGACCGAGGAGAGGAAGTCCGGGCCTCGGCCGGGTCGGGGGGCGGACACCTTGACGGCGACGGCGAGGATGACCGGCACGGCGGCGAGAACCGTCAGTCCTGCCTGGTTGCGCCGACGGCCGGCGATGAGCCGCAGCTCGGAGCGCAGCAGGCGGGTGGAGACCCTGCGGGGCCGCGCCGGCCGGCGGGCCGGGGCGGCGGGCGCCTCAGCCACTGACATCGAAGCCCTCCCCGGTGAGCGCCACGAACAGGTCCTCGAGACTCGGGGTGGAGACGGAGAACCCCTGCACGCCGACGCCGTCGTGGACGAGGGCGGCGACGATCTTCTCCGGGGCGATGGCGCCGGGCAGACCGCGTGCCTCACCCCTGAGGACCAGCACGTCCTCGACGCCGAGCTCGCGCAGCACCCGCGCCGCCTGCTCCGGCTGGTCCGTCCGGACCTGCACGGTGGCCGCCCCGGCGGCCCTGACCTCGGCGACCGGTCCCTGGGCCACGAGGCGCCCCTCGCTCATGATGCCGAGGTGCGAGCACATCTGCTCCACCTCGGAGAGCAGGTGGCTCGACACGAACACCGTCGTCCCGTCCGAGGCGAGCGAGGCGATCAGCGAGCGCACCTCCCGGGTGCCCTGGGGGTCGAGCCCGTTCGTCGGCTCGTCGAGGACGAGCAGCTCGCGGGGGGCGAGCAGCGCAGCCGCGATGGCGAGCCGCTGGCGCATGCCGAGGGAGTATGCCCGGTAGCGCTTCGTCGCCGCGGCGAGCAGGCCCACCCGGTCGAGAGCCGCGTCGACCCGCGCCCGGACCGTCGCCGGGTCGGCGCGCCGGTCCGCGGCGTCGAGGCGCTCGAGGTTCGCCCGTCCGGAGAGGTACAGGTGGAAGGCAGGCCCCTCGACGAGCGAGCCCACGCGGTGCAGGACCTCGCCCGCCCGTTGCGGCATGGGCAGCCCCAGCAGGCACGACCGGCCCGCGCTCGGCCCGACCAGGCCGAGGAGCATCCGGATGGTCGTCGTCTTGCCGGAGCCGTTGGGGCCGAGGAAGCCGTAGACGCCGCCCGCCGGCACGACGAGGTCGACGCCGTCCACGGCCACCTGGGACCCGAAGCGCTTGGTCAGGGCGAAGGTCTCGATGGCGCACCCGGCGTCCGCGTCAGGCGCCGTCGGGGACCGGCTCACTT
>JBPCOG010000352.1:0-2196 GCA_051000455.1 Lapillicoccus sp.
GATCGCCAGCTGGTCGACCTGCTGGCCCGAGACGGCCGGATGAGCTTCACCGACCTCGGCAGGGCGACCGGGCTGTCCACCTCTGCGGTCCACCAGCGCGTGCGCCGGCTCGAGGAGCGCGGCGTCATCACCGGCTACGTCGCCGTGGTCGACGCCGAGTCCGTCGGGCTGCCGTTGACCGCCCTCATCTCGGTGACGCCGCTCGACCCGGCCGCCCCGGACGACGTACCGGAGCGTCTCACCGACATCCCCGAGCTGGAGGCGTGCTACTCGGTGGCCGGCGCCGAGAGCTACGTCCTCAAGGTGCGGGTGGCGACCCCTCGCGCGCTCGAGGACCTGTTGGCCCGGGTCCGGTCGGCGGCCAACGTGTCCACCAGGACCACCGTCGTGCTGTCCACGCCCTGGGAGGGGCGCCCCACCAGCGGCGCGGCGCTCACTTGACGCAGGGGACGCCGCCCCCGGTGAGCGCGCTGAGATCGGTCGGCGCGGGTCCGGTCTGCCCACCACCGTCCGCCGGCACCGGCACCGGCACCGGCACGGGCCCGGCGGGCGGGGCGGAGCCGGGGACCGGCTGGCCGCTCAGCAGTGCCTTCACGGTGAGGCGGATCTGGGGAAGGTTGACGTAGTTGACGTCCTCTCCCCGGGAGTTCTTGCCGAAGCGCTCGACGGGCAGGGCGTAGAAGGTGATGTTGCCGCCGGCGAGGCTCTTCGCCTCGCCGAGGAAAGAGAGCAGGTCGAGACGGCTGTCGATCGCCGTGTTCTGCTTGGCGACGTCGAGGATCTGCTGGATCTTGCCCGGGTTGGTGAACGTCTGTGCCTGCCTGAGCTGGCTGAGCAGAGACGTGACGAACGCCTGCTGGCGCCTCTCGCGGTCGAGGTCCGTGAACAGCAGCTCGGGGTGGACGTTGTCGCGGCGCTGGCGGACGAAGGCCACCGCCTGCGCGGCGCTGACCTGTTGCTGGCCGGCGCGGAAGTTGGCCCCCGAGTAGCTGTCCTGGGTGTCCTGCTTGACGCAGAGGGTGATCGGCTGGACCACCTCGGCGATCTGGTAGAAGGCCGCCATCGTGATCTCGACGAAGTGGTCGACCGGCACGTCCCCGAGGAACTTCTGCACCGTGGCGACCTGGGTCCGGCGTCCCGCGTCCCTGGCGAGCTGCTGCGCTTCCTCCTTGCTGTGGCCACCCTCCTTGGTCAGCCGGCGGCTCTCCTGGTCGAAGGCGAGGCCGTAGGCCTGCTTGATCTTCCCCTCGCACACCCCCGCCGGACACCCGACCAGCTCGACGTTGTCATCGCGGGGGATGGAGATCTCGGTCGCCCTGCTCCCGTCCCCCGGGATGTGGAAGAACATCAGGACATTGGCGTTGAGCCCCCCGTCGCTCTGATCCCCGGCGTGCAGGGCCTCGTAGAGCTGCGGCGGCAACGGGTTGCCGTTTTCGTCGAGGCGGGAGTCGAGGCCCATGACGAGGATGTTGGTGTCGGCCTTCCCCGGCGGCCCGCCGGCGACGGAGCCGGGGCGGAGAGCCGGGCCAGGGCCGGGGCCGGCTGCGGCCGGGACGCCGCTGCCACTCACCCCGTCAAGGGCGCTGGAGCGCTTGAGGCCGCTGTTGAAGCTCCACGCCTGGAAGCCCACATAGGCGGCCACCGTCAGCACCAGCACGGCCGCCACCAGCGACATCCGACGCACCGTTCGGCGACGCCGTCCGCGTCGACGAACGGTGCCCCGGGCCGGGGCGCTGTCGGCAGGATGGGCAGCGGACAAGACGGAACTCCTTCATGGGGATCCGCTATTGTCTCACGCCCCGCTGCGGACACGCTGCGAGGACCAGACCGGCCGGTGACCCGCCGCCTGGTGGGCACGCCACCACAGCCGCCCCGAGTCGGGCAGGGTGTGGATGGGGTCGTAGTAGACGTAGTCGCGGGAGAGCGCCTCGGTGTCCTCACCCTCGAGGGGGGTGCGGTAGTTCTTTCGCCAGTAGGAGATGCCCCTTTCGCGGTCGTACTCCTCCTGCTGGTGAACCCACCGCTTGCCGACGAAGGGCACGTCACAGACGATCCGTGGGGTAGCGAACCCCGGGAGGTAGCCCATGATCGCGTGCTGGAGGCGCTGGGCCTCGGCCAGGGAGACCCGCCAGTGCTCGCTGAACGGGATCATGTCGCACATGTAGAAGTAGTACGGCGTGACGCACGCGCCGTCCT
>JBPCOG010000304.1:0-3645 GCA_051000455.1 Lapillicoccus sp.
CCTTCGGGAGCCGCGGCCTCCGCCGCCTCCGCCCGGTGCGTCCACGCGAGGTAGCCGAGGCCGGCGAGGAGCACGAGCAGCAGCAGGCCGATGCGCACCGCCCACGAGGCGCTGAGCAGGCTGGTGACGGCAAGCGTGCCCAGCGCCGCGCCGATCGTGGCCGGCAGACCTCGGCGTCGCCGGCGACGGGCGGGGTAGGCCCACGACCCGCCGCTCGTCCGGCGGCGCCGGGCGCGGGCGGGGCGCGTCGTCGGGCGCCGCCTGCGGGTCGTCACAGCATCGCCACCCAGTTCGCCAGCAGGGCGGCCCCGGCATCGCCTGACTTCTCCGGGTGGAACTGCGTGGCCCACAGGGAACCCGACTCCACGGCGGCGACGAAGTCGACCCCGTGCGTCGTCCAGGTGACCACCGGGGCAGCGGAGCCCGGAGCGCCCGCCCACTGCTGCACGGCATACGAGTGGACGAAGTAGAAGCGCTCCTCCTCGACGCCGGCGAACAGCCGGCTGCCCGCGCCGGGACGCACCGGGGACCAGCCCATGTGCGGCACGACGCCGGCGGTGAGGCGGCTCACCGTGCCCGGCCACTCGCCCAGCCCCGCCTCGGGGTGACCGCCGTCCGGCTCGCTCGAGCCGTCGAACAGCACCTGCATCCCGACGCAGACACCAAGGACCGGGCGACCGGCTGCAAGCCGGGCCCGGATGACCCGCGGCCCGTCCACCGCGCGCAGCCCGCGCACGCACGCGTGGAAGTTGCCGACCCCCGGCACGAGGAGGCCGTCGGCGGCCAGGGCCGAGCCCTCGTCGGCGGTGAGCTCGACGTCGGCACCGACGCGTTCCAGCGCGCGGACGGCGGAGCGGACGTTCCCGCTGCCGTAGTCGAGCACGACGACCCGGCTGGTCATCGCGCCGGACCGGGGGCGCTGCGGAGGGTCGACCGGCCCACGGTCAGAGACTGCCCTTGGCGCTGGGGACGCCGGTCACGCGCGGGTCGAGGGCGACCGCCGCGCGCAACGCCCGAGCGACCGCCTTGAACTGGGCCTCGATGATGTGGTGCGGGTCCCGGCCGGCGAGCACCCGCACGTGCAGCGCGATGCCGGCGTGGTAGGCGAAGCTCTCGAAGACGTGCCGGGTGAGGGAACCGACGTAGTTCCCGCCGACGACGACGTACTCCTGGCCCGCGGGCTCGCCGGTGTGCACCATGAACGGGCGACCGGCCACGTCGACCACGGCGTGGACGAGCGCCTCGTCGAGCGGCACCGTCGCGTCGCCGAAGCGGGAGATGCCCCGCTTGTCGCCCAGCGCCTGCCGGAAGGCGTCGCCGAGGACGATCGCGACGTCCTCGACCGTGTGGTGGGCGTCGACGTCGACGTCCCCCTTCGCGGTGACCGCCAGGTCGATGAGGGAGTGCCTGGCCAGCGAGGTGAGCATGTGGTCGTAGAACGGGACACCGGTGCTGACGTCCGCCGCCCCGGTGCCGTCGAGGTCCAGCTCGAGCTCGACGGAGGACTCGCTGGTCGCCCGGGACACGTGGGCACGCCGCGCCGGCGCAACGGGGTCGGCGGAGCCGCCGACGCCAGGAGTGGCACCGGTCGCACCCGTGTCACCCGTGTCACCGGTGTCGTGGGGTTCGGCCATGGTCAGCTCTCCTCGTCGGTGCGGTCCGGCACGGGGTCGTCCTGCTCGCTCAGCCGGTGCGAGTCAGGCAGGCGCGCCATGGCCGCCAGGAAGGCGCCCGTCTCCTCCGGCGTGCCGGCTGTCACCCGCAGGTGGTGGGGGATGCCCACGTCACGGACGAGGACCCCGTCGTCGAGCAGGGCCTTCCACGTCGTCGCCGAGTCGGTGAGGCCCCCGAAGAGGACGAAGTTCGCGTCGCTGGGCACCGGGCGCAGACCGAGATCGCCGAGTGCCGTGACGATGCGGTCGCGCTGCCCCTTGATCGCCTCGACGGTCGCGAGCAGGGTCGCGTGGTGCTCGATGGCCGCGCAGGCGACGGCCTGGGTCGTCGCGGACAGGTGGTACGGCATCCGCACGAGGCGCAGCACGTCGACGAGGTCCGGTGCCGCGACGAGGTAGCCGAGCCGGCCGCCGGCGAGGGCGAACGCCTTGCTCATCGTGCGGGTGACGACGAGCAGCGGGTGGCCGGCGAGCAGCCGCAGGCAGGACGCGGCCCCGGCGTCCCGGGCGAACTCGGCATACGCCTCGTCGACGACGACGAGCGAGCGCGGTGCGGCGTCGAGTACCGCCTCGACGACGTCGGGGGCGAGCGCCGTGCCGGTCGGGTTGTTCGGTGAGCAGAGGAAGACGATGTGCGGCCGGTGCTCACGCACCTGCGCGACGGCGGACGCGGCGCGCAGGTCGAACCCTGACGCCTCGCCACCGCGAAGCCCGTCGACCCATGTCATCCCGCTCGTCCTGCAGATGAGGGGGTGCATGGAGTATGCCGGGGTGAACCCGAGCGCCGTGCGGCCCGGGCCCCCGAACGCCTGGACGAGGTGCAGGAGCACCTCGTTCGAGCCGTTGCCCGCCCACACCTTCTCCGGGGTGAGCGCCGTCCCCGTCTGCTGGCGCAGGTACCCCGCCAGCGCCTTCCGCAGCCCGGTGAAGTCGCGGTCGGGGTAGCGGTTGAGCGCGGGGGCGACCGCCGTGACCGCCGCGACCAGCGCGGCGACGACGTCCTCGGGGACGGCATACGAGTTCTCGTTGGTGTTGAGGCGCACCGGGACGTCGAGCTGCGGCGCGCCGTAGGGCGTCCTGCCGCGCAAGTCCTCGCGCAGCAGGTCGTCGACGGCGTCGTTCATCGCGGACCCGGCTCCGGGAGCGCGTCCCCGAAACGGGCGATGACGGCCTCGCCGTGGGCCGGCAGGTCCTCTGCCTGCGCGAGGGTGACGACGTGGTGGGCCACCGCTCTCAGCGCGGCCTCGTCGTAGCTGACGACGTGGAGGCCGCGCAGGAACGACTGCACCGACAGCCCGCTGCTGTGGCAGGCACAGCCGCCGGTGGGCAGCACGTGGTTGGACCCGGCGGCGTAGTCACCCAGGCTCACGGGGGCGTACGGCCCGACGAAGACGGCGCCGGCGTTGCGGACCCGCGCCGCGACGCGCTGCGCGTCGCGGGTGAGGATCTCGAGGTGCTCGGCGGCGTAGGCGTTGCACACCAGCAGACCTGCGTCGAGGTCGTCGACGATGACGGTGCGCGACTGCGTGCCGGCCAGCGCCGTGCCGACGCGCCCGCTGTGCTTGGTGCCGGCGACCCGGCGGCTCAGGGCCTCGTCGACGGCATCGGCGAGCGACTCGCTGTCGGTGACCAGCACCGCCGCGGCGAGCGGGTCGTGCTCGGCCTGGCTGACGAGGTCCGCGGCGACGTGCTCCGGGTCGGCCGAGTCGTCGGCCAGCACGGCGATCTCGGTGGGGCCAGCCTCCGCGTCGATGCCGATCAGCCCCTTGAGCAGGCGTTTGGCGGCGACGACCCAGATGTTGCCCGGTCCGGTGACCATCGAGACCGGTTCGCACCCGACGCGGCGGGGTGGCGCCCCGTCGCTCTCCTCCTCGAACCCGTAGGCGAACATCGCGACCGCCTGGGCGCCGCCGACGGCATACACCTCCTCGACACCGAGCAGGGCGCACGTCGCGAGGACCGTCGGGTTGGG
>JBPCOG010000189.1:0-2172 GCA_051000455.1 Lapillicoccus sp.
GTTCGACTGGACCTACACCCGCGACGATCTCAACGCCTTCCTCCACCGACTCGACGACCACGACCACGAACTGACCCCGGGACAGGCAGCATGACCCCCGACGAACTTACGGCCGTGACCACTAGCGGCTGAGCAGCGACCGAGCAGTTTCGGAGAAGCGCGCGGGTGCCGGCTCTCGCTAGCGTTGCGGCATGATCACACGAAACCGTCTCTCATCCATCTATGTCCTCGACCAGGACGAGGCGCTCGACTTCTACGTCGGCACCCTCGGCCTCGAGGTCAACACCGACCAGGACCTGGGGTTCATGCGCTGGCTGACGGTCAGCGTCCCCGGGGAACCCGACCACGAGATCCTCCTCGAGCGACCGGGCGCACCGGCGCACGACCCGGCCACCGAGGGGCAGATCCGTGAGCTGGTCAGCAAGGGAGCGGGCGGCGGCTGGCTGGCGTTCAGCACCGACGACGTCCGCGGGACCTACGAGGAGCTGAAGGCCAAGGGGGTGGAGTTCACCCAGGAGCCGACCGAGATGTCCTACGGCACCGACTGCGCGCTGCGGGACCCGTTCGGCAACCACATCCGGATCGGCCAGCTGGCCAAGGACGCCCCGGCGTAGCGCCGGTCGCGTCCGGCCGGACGAGCACCCGGCGCTCGCTCACCTGACGACTCCCTCGACGTGCAGCCGCGCGACCTCGTCGACGTCGATCTCCATCGCCGCGAGCACCTCGTCGGTGTGCTGCCCGTGCAACGGCGACGCGGTCCGGAGCACGGTCGGGGTTTCCGAGAGCTTGATCGGCGACCCCAGCGTCCTGATCCGGCCCTCCGTCGGGTGCTCGAGCTCGACGACCATCTCACGGGCCAGGACCTGGGGGTGGGCCAGCGCCTCGTCGACGGACTGGATCGGGCCAGCGGGGACGCCGGCGTCCGAGAGCAGCTGCGCCCACTCCGACGCCGGTCTTGCCGCCAGGGCCTCCTCGATCAGCGGGAGCAGCTCGGCACGGTTGCCGACGCGGTCTGGGTTCCTCAGGAACCGCGGGTCGTCGGCGAGATCCCCGAGTCCGACGACCCCGGCGAACCGGCGCCACAGCCCGTCGTTGCCGGCAGCCACCATCAGCTCACCGTCAGCGGTCGGGAACCCTTGGTAGGGGACGATTGTCGGGTGGGCGGACCCGTAGCGCCGGGGCGTGCGCCCCGTGGCGAAGTATCCGGCCGCGACGTACGTCAGCCAGGCCACCTGCCCGTCGAGGAGCGACACGTCGACATACTGCCCGCGACCCGTCCGGCCCCGTGACCACAGGGCCGCGAGGATCCCGATGGTCACCCACATGCCCGCCCCGAGGTCCGCGCCGGCCACGCCGAGCCGGACGGCGTCCCCGTCCTGCGGCCCGGTCACGCTCATCACCCCGGACATCGCCTGGGCGATCGCGTCGTAGCCGGCTCGGGGGCCGAGGGGGCCGGTCTGGCCGAACCCGCTCACCGACCCGTAGACCAGGCCCGGGTTGGTCGCCGAGAGCTCCTCGTAGCCGAGCCCGAGCCGGGCAGCCGTCCCCGGCCGGAAGTTCTCGACGACCACGTCGGCGGAGTCCGCGAGGCGCCGGATGATGTCCCGGCCCGCCCCGCTCTTGAGGTCGACCGCGATGGAGCGCTTGTTGCGGTTCACGGAGTGGTAGTAGGCCGCGTCGTCCCCGACGAAGGGCGGTCCCCAGGAGCGGGTGTCGTCCCCCGTCCCGGTGTCCTCCACCTTGATGACGTCGGCGCCGAGGTCGGCGAGGATCATCGAGGCGAAGGGACCGGAGAGGATCCGGGTCAGGTCGAGGACGCGTATGCCGCGCAGGGCGCCCTCGTGCTCGACCCACGGGAGCCCCGGGGCGGCTTCGGTCATCCCGCCGCTTCCCGGGCGGGCACGACGACCCCGTCGACAACCCGGCCCCGGGGCATGAGCAGCAGCGCGGCCATGGCGAGCACGCAGCAGATGACGATGTACCAGCTGATCCAGGTGCTCGACCCGGTGCTGTTGAGGATGGCGGCCGCGATGAGCGGTGCCGGACCGCCGGCGATCACCGAGGCGAGCTGGTAGCCGATGCCGGCACCGCTGTAGCGCAGGTTGGTGCCGAAGCTCTCGGCGATGAGGGCCGCCTGTGGGCCGTACTGCATGTCGTGGAAGACGAGCGACA
>JBPCOG010000044.1:0-15559 GCA_051000455.1 Lapillicoccus sp.
TCAGCATGGAGTTGAGCGAGCGGGCGAGGGAGGCCACCTCGTCCTCCGAGGTGCGCTCGGGGACGCGCTGGGTCAGGTCGCCGGCCGCGATGGCGGCCGCCGTGTCCTCGATCTCGGTCAACGGCCCGAAGGCGCGCCGTACGGCATACCACGCCACGATGGCGCCCGTGACGAGCACCGCGAGCCCGATCAGGGTGGCGAAGAAGAGGAACTTCTCGACGGTGCCCTCCAATCCCCGCAACGGGACGGCGACCGCGTAGATGGCGTCCCGCTGCTGGTTGACGCCGGCAACGACCCGCCAGTCGAGGGGCGGCTGTCCGGGAACCGAGTCGACCGTGAACGGGATGGACTCCTGGACCCGGCGGTCGCCCAGGGTGAGCCGCGGGATATCCGGCTGGCCGTCCTCGGTCACGGCGTCGACGGGGGCGGCGAGCTGCTGGGTGCCGTCGGGGGAGATGAAGCGCACCGTGTAGTTGGGCTGGTACGCGGGCGCCACCCCGGCGACGATCTGCTGGTAGGCCAGCGCCGCAGCGGGCTCGGCGTAGACGCGCAGCTCGTCGTCGGTGCGGTCCAGCAGGTAGTTGCGCAGCAGCACGCCGGTGACGATCCCCGACAGGGCGAGCGCGCTGACGAGCAGCACGAGGACGAGCGCGATGAGGCGCAGCCGCAGCGGCAGCCGGCGCAGCCGCCTGCGCAGCGGCGGGCCGAAGCCGGTGGCCCGCTCCTGGCGCATGGTCAGGCCGACTCCGGAGGAAGGCGCAGCACGTAGCCCACGCCCCGCTTGGTGTGGATCAGCGACGGGAGCTCAACGCTGTCGATCTTGCGGCGCAGGTAGGAGATGTAGGACTCGACGATCCCCGACTCACCGCGGAAGTCGTAGTCCCACACGTGGTCGAGGATCTGCGACTTCGACAGGACCCGGTTGGGGTTGAGCATGAGATATCGCAGCAGCTTGAACTCGGTCGGGGAGACCTCGATGACCTTGCCGCCCCGCCGGACCTCGTGGCTGTCCTCGTCGAGCTCGAGGTCGTGGAAGCTCAGCGTGGCGTCGTCGTTGCGTTCCCCACGGGTGCGCCGCAGGACCGCGCGGATCCCCTCTACGACCTCCTCCAGACTGAACGGCTTGGTGACGTAGTCGTCCCCGCCGACGGTCAGGCCCTTGATCTTGTCCTCCACCGAGTCGCGGGCGGTCACGAAGACGATCGGGAGGTGGCGCCCCGAGTCGCGCAGCCTGCGGGTGACGGTGAACCCGTCCATGTCGGGGAGCATGACGTCCAGGACGACGAGGTCGGGCGGCGAGTCCTCGGCCATCCCCAGGGCGGTGGCGCCGTCGGCCGCCACGGCGACCTCGAAGCCGGCGAAGCGCAGCGAGGTGGCGAGCAGCTCGCGGATGTTGGGCTCGTCCTCGACGACGAGCAGGCGTGCCTCTGGTGGTGCCGCAGTGCTCATGGCCCCCAGTCTCTTGGCATTTCCTGTGACTCCGCTGGGAACCGTGGCGGTGTTTTCCGGGCTCCGGCACCCGCGCACCGTCCCTCAGGCGCGGGCCGGCCGCCTGCCCAACGCACGCCAGTCGGCCTGGAGCAGGTCGGCTGGCCCGTCCACCACGAGGACCGCACCGGCCTCCTCGAGCTCGGCGACGCCGAAGCCCCCTGTCCGTACCGCGACACACGGTGCCCCCAGCCCCTTGGCTGCGTCGATGTCATGGACGGAGTCGCCGACGACGACGGCCGCGGTCCCTCCTACCTTTTGAAGGGCGATGAGGAAGATGTCCGGGGCAGGCTTGGAACTGTCAGCGTCCTCGGACGTCGTGACCGCGTCGAGCAGGTCCTCGACGCCGAGCATCTCGACGGCCTGCTCGGTGTGCTCCGGCTTGCCCGACGAGGCCAGGGCGACCCGAAACCCCTCCTCCTTGAGGGTGCGCACCAGGTCCGCGGCACCGGGAAGGACCCTGACCTCGCGCCGCAGCGGCTCGTATGCCGTCTCCCACGCCTCGCGCAGCGCGTCGCCGAGGCGGTCCTCGACGTCGTCGCCGGCTACCGCCGCGACGAGGCGGTCCCCGCCCATGCCGATGGCGCGGTGGATGCGCCACACCGGCTGGTGCACGTCGTGGCTGGCGAAGGCCCGGTGCCAGGCGAGGGCGTGGTGGTAGGTCGAGTCGACGAGCGTGCCGTCGATGTCGAGCAGGACGGTGTCAGGGTCGGTCATGCCTGCGACAGTACCCAGCCGGGGCGCCCTCAGACCGGCAGGTCGTCGGCGTCGACGATGCGGTAGCAGTACCCCTGCTCCGCGAGGAAGCGCTGGCGGTGGGCGGCGAAGTCGGCGTCGACGGTGTCCCGCGCGACGACCGTGTAGAAGTGTGCGGTCCTGCCGTCCACCTTGGGGCGCAGCACCCGGCCCAGCCGCTGGGCCTCCTCCTGGCGTGAGCCGAAGGTCCCGGACACCTGGATGGCGACGCTCGCCTCGGGCAGGTCGATCGAGAAGTTGGCGACCTTGCTGACGACGAGCAGGTCGATGTCGCCCTCGCGGAAGGCCCGGAACAGCTTCTGCCGCTCGAGGACGGTGGTGGCGCCCGTTATGAGGTTCGCGCCCAGCCTCGTCGCGAGCAGGTCGAGCTGGTCGAGGTACTGGCCGATGACGAGGATGGGCTCGCCGCGGTGCCTGGCCACGAGGGCCTCGACGACCGGGTCCTTGGCGTCGCTGCAGGAGGCGAGGCGGTACCGCTCCTCGGGCTCGGCCATGGCGTACGCGAGCCGCTGCCCGTCCGGCAGGGTGACCCGGACCTCGACGCAGTCGGCAGGGGCGATGTAGCCCTGGGCCTCGATGTCCTTCCACGGCGCGTCGAACCGCTTCGGCCCGATGAGGGAAAACACGTCAGCCTCCCGGCCGTCCTCGCGGACGAGGGTCGCGGTGAGGCCGAGCCGGCGCCGGGCCTGCAGGTCCGCGGTCATCCGGAAGATGGGTGCCGGCAGGAGGTGCACCTCGTCGTAGAGGATCAGCCCCCAGTCCCGGGCGTCGAGCAGGTCGAGGTGGGTGTAGACGCCCTTGCGCCGCGTCGTCAGCACCTGGTAGGTGGCGATGGTGATCGGCCGGACCTCCTTGCGGGACCCGGAGTACTCCCCGATCTCGTCCTCGGTGAGGAAGGTCCGGCGCAGCAGCTCGTCCTTCCACTGACGGGCCGACACCGTGTTGGTGACGAGGATGAGGGTGGTGGCCTTCGCGGCGGCCATGGCACCCGCTCCGACCAGCGTCTTGCCGGCGCCGCATGGCAGCACGATCACCCCGGACCCGCCGTGCCAGAAGCCCTCGACGGCCTGCTTCTGGTAGGGCCGCAGCGCCCAGCCGTCCTCGTTGAGCTCGATGGGGTGGGCCTCGCCGTCGACGTAGCCTGCGAGGTCCTCGGCCGGCCAGCCCACCCGCAGCAGCTCCTGCTTGAGGTGGCCGCGCTCCGACGCGTGGACGACGACCGAGAGGTCGTCGACGCGGTCGCCGAGCAGCGGCTGGATCTTCTTGTGCCGCAGCACCTCCTCGAGAACCGGGCGGTCGGTGGTGTGCAGGACGAGCCCGTGGACGGGGTCCTTCTCGAGCGTCAGCCGGCCGTACCTCGCCATCGTGTCGGCGATGTCGATGAGCAGGGCGTGCGGGACGGCATACCGGGAGTGCGTGATGAGCGCGTTGATGACCTGCTCGGCGTCGTGCCCGGCGGCCCTGGCGTTCCACAGCCCGAGGGGGGTGACACGGTAGGTGTGCACGTGCTCGGGCGCCCGCTCGAGCTCGGCGAAGGGCGCGATGGCCCGCCTCGCCTCCTCCGACCCCGGGTGGTCGACTTCGAGCAGGAGGGTCTTGTCGCTCTGGACGATGAGGGGGCCGTCAGTCATGAGCGGTCAACCCCGCGCCCGCCGGCCTTGTTCCGGTGCCGTGGACCGGCGCGCCGCTGAGGGCCGGTTGACGACGACCGGGTCCGGGCCGAGCCGCAGCCGCTCACCCACGGGAGGCGAGCTGGGAGCGGGCCCAGAACAGCAGCCCGATGAGGACGAGGCCGACGAGCGCGTTGACGGCATAGACCACCCACCCGATCCGCGTCTGGCGCGCGGTGGCCTGCGGGTCGGTGGCGTTCTTGCGCAGGGCGAGCAGGGCCACGACGGCGCTCGGTATGCCGATGATGCCGGTCGCGATGACCGACAGCACGGACAGGACGAGCAGGACGAGGGCGCTCCACGGTGTGGTGGTCGTGGCGGCGGCGAAGGGGATCCCCGGGGCGGCCACCCCGTACCCGGGGGCCGTTGCGTACCCCACCGGTGGGCCGTAGCCGGGTGGCGGCCCCTGTTGCGGGTACCCGGGGGGCGGCCCCTGTTGCGGGTAGCCGGGTGGCGGGACCGGCGGGCCGTAGCCGGGTGGCGGCCCCTGTTGCGGGTAGCCCGGTGGCGGGACCGGCGGGCCGTAGCCGGGTGGCGGGACCGGCGGGCCGTACCCAGGTGGCGGCCCCTGTTGCGGGTAGCCGGGTGGCCGGACCGGCGGGCCGTAGCCGGGTGGCGGCCCCTGCTGCGGGTAGCCGGGTGGCGGGACCGGCGGGCCGTAGCCGGGTGGCGGCCGGTGCTGGGCGGAGCCCGCTGTCGGCCCCTGCTGAAGGGCCCCGCCCGCGTCCCCGTCCCCGGACAGCCCGGGCTCGTTCGCCGGCTCCGGTCCGGTGGCCTCCTCGCCAGGGGGAGGCTCAGCCATGTCAGCGCCTTCCGTTGCGGGGCCGCCCCCGAACGGACAGCAGCTCGCCACCAACCTACATCCGCGCCGCACCACGCTGCCCCGGCCGATGTGCGCGACCTTCCGACCAGATCCGCGCGGCACCACGCTGCCCGGCCGATCTGCGCGACCTTCCGACCACCGCCGGGGACGGTAGGGCACGCCACACCCGCTGCGACCATGGGGGGCCAACCGGACCGCCCGGCGTCGGGGGGGCGCCGCGCCGGCTGGCAGGATCGGGCCAGGAGGCCACCGATGAGAGCGCCGCAGATCGAGCCCGCAGCGGGCCTGCCGTCCCACGTGACGGTCTACGAGGTCGGACCCCGCGACGGGCTGCAGAACGAGTCGTCGGTCGTCCCGGCGGCAACCAAGGTCGAGTTCGTCCGGCGCCTCGCTGCGGCCGGGCTCCCCGTGATCGAGACCACCTCGTTCGTGCCCGCTCGGTGGGTGCCACAGCTTGCCGACGCCGAGGAGGTGCTGACCGCGCTCGGTCCGGGGGGCGTCGGGCGGGACCGTCCCACGCTGGTGCCGAACGAGCGCGGGCTCGAGCGTGCTCTCGAGCTCGGGGTGCAGGCGGTCGCCGTCTTTGCCAGCGCCACGGAGACCTTCGCCCGGCGCAACCTCAACCGGAGCGTGCGCGAGTCGCTCGACATGTTCGCCTCGGTCGTCTCCCGAGCCAGGGAGTCGGGACTGTGGGTCCGTGCCTACGTCTCGATGTGCTTCGGTGACCCCTGGGAGGGTGACGTGCCGGTGGCGCGGGCCGTCGACGTCGCGGCGCGGCTGATGGACCTCGGCTGCGACCAGCTCAGCCTCGGGGACACCATCGGGGTCGGCACCACCGGCCACGTCCACGCCCTGCTCGACGCCCTCGGCCGGCGCGGGATCTCGGGCGACCGGGTCGCGGTCCACTTCCACGACACGTACGGCCAGGCGCTCGCCAACACCATGGCGGCCCTCTCCGACGGTGTCAGCGTCGTCGATGCGGCGGCCGGTGGCCTCGGTGGCTGCCCCTACGCCGGGAGCGCGACCGGGAACCTCGCGACCGAGGACCTCGTCTGGGCCCTGCACGGCGCCGGGGTGTTCACCGGCGTCGACCTCGAGGCCCTCGTCGCGACCAGTGACTGGATGGCGCAGCAGCTCGGTCGCCCGTCCCCCTCCCGGGTGGTGCGGGCGCTCACCGGCGGGCATGCGTGACTCCCGACGCCAGTGCGGCCCGGTTTGCCGGGCGGCGGCTCAGGTGCTCGCGACGCCGGTGATGCGGTGGATGGAGAAGCTGCGCTCCTCCGCCCCGTCGGCCACCGTCCCGATGGCCCGGCCGCCCTCGACACGGGTGGGGTGGAACAGGCGGCGGGTGGTCCGCCCGCTCCCGTCGGCATAGCCGATCCACACACCGTGCCGGTCGGCGGCTGCGTCCCGCAGCACCGCGAGGGTGACCGTCGGGTCGGTCGGCAGCAACCGAGGCGAGGGCGACGAGTCCTGTTGCGCCCTCAGGAAGTCGGCTGACTCCTCTCCGGCGCGCAGGCCCTTGACGAGGGATGTCGTGAAGGCCTCGTCCACCGTCGCGACGGGAGGCGCCGGCACGACGCGCCGCCCGGTCGATCGGCGCTGCCCGGGCACCACGACGATGACCGACCCATCGGGCCCCTCGTGCACCGGCGCGTAGCCGTTGTCACGCAGCGCTTCCAGGAGTACGAGCGGCGGGCTCCCGCAGACGACGATCGTCGGCGCCACGCGACGCAGCTGCAGCGCGGTGAGGCTGCGGTCGGCGACCATGGCCTCGAGCACCGCCTCGTCGTCCGAGCGGATGTATGAGGCGGCACCCCCGACCCGGGTCTGCCCGTGCCGCCGGGCGACGTCCCGGACGAGGTACTCCATCGGTTGCGGCACGGGTGTCCGGCTCGACCGGCGCAGCGTGTCGAGGACCTCGTCGGCCGTCCAGCCGGTGTCGAGGGCCCGCCGGACCGAGTCCCGGCTGAAGCGGTAGACCGTGGCACCTCCACGCGACTCCACGTCGGCCGACAGGCGCATGAACCGGGCGAGGCCGGCGTCGAGCGGGCCGGGGGCGACGGCCGTCAGGTCTGCCTGGAGCAGGATGTGGTCCACGGAGGGAGGCAGGTGGGCGGAGATGAGCCCCGCCAGGTCCTGCGCGGAGGAGCCGGCGGTGAGGGCCCGTCCGGCCCGGGAGAGGGCGCCGCGGCCGGTGACCCCGAGCCACTCGGCCTCACGCAGCACGGCATACGCCGCCTGCCGGAGGAGGGTGGGGTTGCGCAGCGGGCGGCGCCAGTGCAGCCGGGCGACGACGGAGTCCGCGGTGGGCGCGTCGGCCGTGGCGAGCGACGCGAGCTCGTCGAGGACCTCGGCGCGGATGGCCCGGATCGGCGGCCAGTGCACCTCGGGACCGAGCGTGTTGGCCGGGGAGGCGCCTCCCGCGGTCCTGCCCCCGACGAGGTGGGCGCTGCGGGTGCTCGCGAGCCACGCGGTGGCGAGCCTGGCCCAACGGGCACCGGCGTCCTGCAGGAGCCACTCGTCGTACGCGGCGGTCGGCGCCCAGACCGGCACGATCTCGCCGTCGTCGCCGAGGATCCCCGCCGCGTGAGCGAGCTCGAGGAGCCACGCCGTCCTGTCGGGAGCGAGGTCCAGGTGCCCGGCCAGCCGCTTGAGGTCACGCACCGCGATCCCCCCCGCGCGCAGCACCCGAGGGGGCTCCGGTCCCCAGCGGGCTGCGACCTCCTCGACGAGGACGAGCAGGTCGCTCACCTGGCCGCCCGACGCGGCGTCGGCAGCAGTGCACCCCACAGCCGTGGTGACGAGCCCGGGCGCTGTCAGCGCCGTTTCCCGGTGCAGTCGTCCACCGCGCAGGGCGAGCCCGACCTCGCGGGGCAGGACCACCCGGTCGCCGGAGACCGCCACGATGAGGTGGCGTTCGAGCAGCCACCTGGCGCCCGTCGCCCCGGCGCCGGTCGCCTCGGTCGCGCCGGTCGCCCCGGTCGCGCCGGTCCCGGCCCCTCCCACGACCCCCACTGGTGGCCCCCAGGCCAGCCGGTCGAGGACCGCGCGCGCCGGTGTCGGGGCCGCGGCGAGCAGGCGCTCGAGCTCGGCGCCCCGGGGGACGTCTCGGGAGGCCTCGCCGCGCAGCTCGGCATACGCCGGTCCGAGTCCCGCCGGGTGCGGGCCGAGCACCTCCGGCACCGCGCGGACCACCCTCAGGCCGTCGGCGGCGCGCCAGAGCAGGGCCAGGTCCCAAAGCCGGCCGAGGTGCGAGGAGAGGTCACTGTCGGTGTCGAGCAGGGCCGCCACGCCCCTTTCGTCACCGGCCACGACCAGCGCCTCGAGCACGTGCAGGTGGCCCCGGTCCAGCGCCTCGACGGCCCGCTGCACGCTGGCCATGGTCCCGGCACGAGCGGCGAGCGAGGTCAGGTCCGCCGGTGCGGGACGGGCGAGGTCCGGTCGGCCGAGGACGAGCCGGGCCAGCTGCGCGTCGGTGCGGGCCCGGATGTCGTCGGCAAGGCTGCGAGCGCCCGGCCCGGGCTGGAGCGGCTCCTCAGGACGCGGTGGCACCTCCCAACGGTAGTCGCCCGGGCTCGGCGGCGTTCCCCCCAGCCGGCGCACTAGGTTGGATGCCGTGCGCGAACGACCCCCTGCCGACGCCAGGCCCAGCGGCGCGCAGTGGGTGGTCCGGCACGGGGATGAGCAGCTCGTCGTCGTCGAGGTGGGCGGGGGGATCCGCCGGTACACCGCCGGTGGCGTCGAGATCCTCGCCGGCTACGGCGGTGACGAGGTGGCCACGTCGGGGCGCGGCCAGCAGCTGATGCCGTGGCCCAACCGGCTGCGGGACGGCAGGTACACCTTCGCGGGTGCCGAGCACCAGCTGGCCCTGACCGAGCCGGCCCGCCACAACGCGACCCACGGACTGGTCAGGTGGGCGCTGTGGTCGCTGCTGGAGCACACTGCCGACTCGGTGGCCGTCGGATACCGGCTGCACCCGCAACAGGGATGGGACTGGCGCCTGGACCTGGTGACCCGCTACCGCCTGTCCGACGACGGGCTGACGGTCACCGCGACCGCTCGCAACGTCGGCCGGGAGCGCGCACCCTTCGGGTACGGCGCGCACCCCTACCTCTCGATCGGGCAGACTCCCGTCGCGCAGGTGCTCCTCACCGTCCCCGCCGAGCGTTTCCTCGAGGTCGACCCGGAGCGGCAGCTCCCCGTGGCGGTGCACCCGGTCGAGGGCAGCGACGTCGACTTCCGCAGCCCCCGGCCGGTGGGACCGGGCGCGCTCGACACCGCGTTCACGGGGTTGGCCCGGGACGGCGCCGGTCGCTGGGCGGTGACGCTGGACGGCCTCGACACCGGCCCGGTGACCCTGTGGGGTGACGAGACCTACCGATGGGCGCAGGTCTTCACCGGCCGGGCCCACCCGGACACCGAGGGCAGCACCGGCATCGCGGTCGAGCCGATGACCTGCCCCCCGGACGCCCTGAACTCGACGGACGACCTGCTGGTCCTCGAACCCGGGCAGGAGATGGCCGGCACCTGGGGGATCAGCCACGGGGGCACGCGGCGATGACCGCCCACCTGCAGGTCACGCAGGGGATGCCGTGCCCGGCTGCCGACGTCTTCGCGCTGCTGCACGACTACCACCGACGGCTCGAGTGGGACACCCTGCTGCGCCGCGCCGAGACCGGGGGTGACGTGCCGGCGGGCAAGGGCGTCCGCTCGACCTGCACGGCGCGGGCCGGGCTGGGCGGGCTGGCCTTCACCACCCAGTACATGTCCTTCGACCCGCCCCGGGTCGCCGCCGTCAAGCTGCTGGACCCGCCGTGGCCGTTCGGGTCCTGGGGCGCCTCGATCCGGCATACCGACCACCCCGACGGTCGGGGCTCGGAGTGCACCTACACGATGACCTTCACCTGCCGCCCGGGCTGGGCGGCGAGGGTCCTCGAGCCGGTGGCCGCGTGGGCGTTCCGGCTGGAGACGGCAAAGCGGCTGCGGGCGCTCGCCGCCCACCTTGCCGGGACCCACCGCACCTGAGGGGGGCGGCGACCGTGGGCCCGGCGCCGACCCGCGCACCAGTGGCCCTGGGGGAGGGCGTCGCGGACACCACCCCTCGGGTCGGCCGGGTCCGAGGCCTGTCCAGCGGCCGGGAGATGGGCGCTGCCCCGGACCGTTAGCCTTGGGGGGCGCGGTGAGCGCGGCGGGTCATGTTCGTGGTCCGCGGGAGAGCAAGGGGTGGGCGGTGCCTACAGGCAAGGTCAAGTGGTACGACGCGGAGAAGGGCTTCGGCTTCCTCTCCGACGACGAGGACGGCGACGTCTTCCTCCACGCCAACGCGCTGCCGGAGGGGATCACGAGCCTCAAGGGCGGTACCCGGGTCGAGTTCGGCATCGTCGAGGGACGCCGGGGTGCGCAGGCGCTGTCCGTCCGGGTCCTGGACCCGACCCCCTCGGTCGCCGAGAACCAGCGCCAGGCCCACCGCAAGCCGGCCGAGGACATGGTGGTCATCGTCGAGGACGTCATCAAGCTGCTCGACAACGTCTCCAACTCGCTGCGGCGGGGCAAGTACCCCGACAAGTCCTCGGCTGCCAAGGTCTCGCAGGTCCTCAAGGCCGTGGCCAGCGACCTGGAGCCGTGAGATGGCCACCGACGACAAGGGCGACGCCATCCTGCTGGCCGCGGCCGACCTCGCCCGGCGCGCCCTGGAGGGTGTCGCGGAGCCGGGCACGGTCGGCGAGCACCTCGAGATGGTCATGGACGGCGACCGGCTCGCGACCCACTACTTCACCTGCACGTCCACGGCATACCGCGGCTGGCGCTGGTCGGTGAGCGTCGCGCGCGCGCCGCGCCAGAAGGTCGCGACGGTGTGCGAGACGGGTCTCGACCCCGGGGCCGGCGCACTGCTGTCGCCCGCGTGGCTCCCGTATGCCGACCGGCTCGCCCCCGGGGACCTCAGTGCCGGGGACGTGCTCCCGTTCAAGGCGGAGGACCCCCTCCTCGAGCCGGGGTTCGAGGCCACCGGTGACGAGGACGTCGACGAGGTGGCCTTCTTCGAGCTGGGGCTGGGGCGCCGGCGCGTCCTCTCCGCGGAGGGACGTGAGAGCGCCGCCCAGCGGTGGTACGACGGGGAGCACGGACCGCGCGCCGAGGTGGCCGAGAAGGCCACCGAGCAGTGCTCGACGTGCGGCTACTTCCTGCCGATGGCCGGGGCCCTGCGTGCCTGCTTCGGGGTGTGCGCCAACGAGTGGTCGCCCTCCGACGGCAGGGTCGTCAGCCTCGACCACGGCTGCGGGGCGCACAGCGAGGTCGATGTCGAGGTCGTGGTGCCACCGCCGGTTCCGCTGCCCATCGTCGACGAGTTCGCCCTCGAGAACCTCTAGGGCGGCCGCGAGCCGCTGGGCTCAGGCGTCGGCGGCGTTCCCGCGACCGCGGCGCAGGTACGCCCAGCCGAGGCCGCCGAGGGCAGCGCCCGCGACACAGCACCACGGCCACCACGAGCGCTCGCCGGTGCGCAGACTCGGCACCGCGAGGGTGACGAGGAGAGCCAGGAGCCAGGCGAGGACGCCGCCCGCGACGATCCGCAGCATCGGCAGCGTCAGCGGCCGCAGGTCGTGCTCCCTGTCCCCGCGGTCCCCCGGCGCGCGGTGGGGGGGTCCCGGCACACCGTCCTCGGTCACCACCCCAGCGTAGGTGCTCCCGTCGGTGCTCCGGGATGGTGCCGGCGTGGGCTGCTCCCGGGACCAGGCGCCCTCGGGGTGTCGTCGACGGCTGCTCGCTGCCGGGCGGGTGGTGAGCACTAGCCTGAAACCCATGCCGACAACCTCTGCAAAGTCCCCGAGGGCCGCTCGCTCCGACGGCGGTCCGGTGGACCGGTTCTTCTCGATCAGCCGCCGTGGGTCGACCGTCGGCCGGGAGCTTCGCGGGGGGCTGGTCACCTTCTTCACGATGGCCTACATCATCGTGCTCAACCCGCTCATCATCGGCACCCAGGCCGACTCCACCGGCGCCTTCCTCGGCGGGGGCGGCAAGCCCAACCTCGCGCTGGTCGCTGCGGCCACTGCGCTGGTCGCGGGGGTGATGACCATCCTCATGGGGCTGGTGGCCAACTTCCCGCTCGCCCTCGCCACCGGTCTCGGACTCAACGCCTTCGTCGCCTTCGGCGTCGCGAAGCTGCCGCAGATGACGTGGGCCGACGCGATGGGGCTCATCGTGCTCGAGGGGATCATCATCACCGTCCTGGTGCTCACCGGGTTCCGGACCGCGGTCTTCCGCGCGGTCCCGACCCCCCTCAAGACCGCGATCTCGGTCGGCATCGGGCTGTTCATCACCATCATCGGGCTCGTCGACGCCGGCTTCGTCCGCAAGCCCGGGGTCGGGCCGGTGCCGGTCGAGCTGGGGATCGGCGGGTTCCTCAACGGCTGGCCGCTGGTCGTCTTCGTCCTGGGGCTGTTCGCCATCGTCGCGATGCTCGTGCGACGGGTCAAGGGCGCCATCCTCTACGGCATCGTCGGCGCGACCGTCCTCGCGGTCGTCATCGAGGCGGTCGCCAAGATCGGCAGCCAGACCGACGCCACGGGCAAGGTCGTCAACCCGGCGGGCTGGGGGCTGAACGTTCCGAAGATCCCGAGCCAGTTCTTCGACGTCCCCAACTTCGGGCTGCTCGGCCAGTTCAGCCTGCTGGGCTCGTTCGGCAAGATCGGCCTGGTCGCGGCAGTGCTGCTCGTGTTCACCCTCATGCTCGCCGACTTCTTCGACACCATGGGCACGATGGTCGCCATCGGCGCCGAGGCGGGGCTGCTGGACAAGAACGGCAACCCGGAAGGGGCGCAGCGCATCCTCATCGTCGACTCGATCGCGGCGGCGGCCGGCGGGGCCGCGAGCGTGAGCAGCAACACCTCATACATCGAGTCGGCGTCCGGCGTCGGGGAGGGGGCGCGGACCGGTCTCGCCTCGGTGGTCACCGGCGTCCTGTTCCTGCTGGCCACGTTCCTCGCGCCGGTGGTGGCGATCGTGCCCTATGAGGCCGCGACCCCGGCGCTCGTCGTCGTCGGCTTCCTCATGATGCAGCAGGTCAAGGGGATCGACTGGGACGACCTCGAGATCGCGATCCCGGCGTTCCTCACCATCGTGCTGATGCCGTTCACCTACTCGATCACGGTGGGCATCGGCGCGGGCTTCGTCAGCTATGTCTTCCTCAAGGTCGTGCGCGGAAGGGCGGGGGCCGTCCATCCCCTGCTCTGGGTCGTCTCGGTGCTGTTCCTCGTCTACTTCGCGATCGACCCGCTCAAGAGCGTCCTCGGCATCCGGTAGCGGCGCCGCCCACGAGCGCCGGCGCCCGACGGCATACCCATGGGGAAATAGTTAGCAGAGGTAATGAGTTATGCTAAGTGCATACCGAAAGGCCTCAGTGAGCACCAAAGCGCCCGTCATCACCCCGCAGCTCGTCCGACTCGCCAGCGACCTGCGCCTGGCGTGCATGCGGATCAGCCGTCGGGTGCGCTTCGAGGCCGGGCACGACGTTGCGCCGCACCAGTTCTCGGTGCTGGCGCGCCTCGAGGACGCGCCGCGCACGCCCGGGGAGCTCGCCGAGATCGAGCGGGTGGCCAAGCCGAGCATGACCCGGACGGTTGCGGCCCTGGTCGAACGGGGGCTGGTCTCCCGTCAGGACGACCCCACCGACGGGCGTCAGGTCATCCTCACCCTCACCAAGGAGGGACAGCGCACCCTGCGCACGATCCGTCAGAAGCGCGACGCGTGGATGATCACCCGGGTCGCGCACCTCAGTCCGGAGGAGCAGGCGATCCTGCTGCAAGCCAACGCGATCCTCTCGCGGGTGGCAAACGAATGAGCCCGACCTTCCACTCCCTCTCCATCCACAACTACCGCCTCTACGCGTCCGGCGCCCTCGTCTCGAACGTCGGGACCTGGATGGGCCGGGTGGCACAGGACTGGCTGGTGCTGACCCAGCTGACCGACCACTCCTCGACCGCGCTCGGGGCCGTCACCGGTCTGCAGTTCCTGCCCTTCCTGCTCCTCGCGCCCTGGGCTGGCATGGTCGCGGACCGGTTCTCCAAGCGGCGCATCCTGCTGCTGACCCAGAGCTTCATGGCGCTGAGCACGCTGGGTCTCGGTGCCCTCGTCGTGACCGGGGCCGTCCAGCTGTGGCACGTCTACACGTTCGCCCTGCTGCAGGGCATCGCCACCGCCATCGACAACCCGGCGCGACAGACCTACGTCTCGGAGATGGTGCCCCCGGAGCACCTGAGCAACGCGGTCGCGCTCAACAGCGCCTCCTTCAACGCCGGACGCCTGGTCGGGCCCGGCGTTGCCGGGCTGCTGATCGCGGGGCTGGGCACCGGGATCGCCTTTCTCGTCAACGGTGTCTCCTTCCTCTTCGTCATCGCCTCCCTCCTGCTGATGCGGGTCCGGGAGCTGACCCCCGCCCCCCGGGCCAGGGGCGCGGGCCAGATCCGCCAGGGGCTGGCGTACGTCCGCGCCCGTCCGGACCTCATGCTCATCATGGCGCTCGTCTTCGTCCTGGGGACGTTCGGCATGAACTTCCAGATGACCACGGCTCTCATGGCGACCCAGGAGTTCCACATGGGGGCGGGCGCCTACGGCCTGCTCGGGTCAGTGATGGCCGTCGGTTCGCTCAGCGCGGCGCTGCTCGCCGCGCGCCGCCGCAACCCCCGGCTCCGCGTGCTGGTGGCGGCTCTTGCCGCCTTCACCGTCGCGTCCGCCCTGGCCGCGCTGGCGCCGACGTACCCCCTCTTCGCGCTGGCCCTCGTGCCGGTGGGTCTCAGCGCCCTGACGGCGCTGACGACGGCCAACGCCATCGTGCAGATGTCGGTGGACGCCCGGATGCGGGGCCGGGTCATGGCCCGCTACATGGCCATCTTCATGGGAGGCACGCCCTTGGGCGCCCCGATGATCGGCAAGATCGGCGACACCTTCGGTGCCCGGTGGACCATCGGGGTGGGGACCGTCATGGTGGGCCTGTCACTCGTGGCGGTCGCCCTGCACGTCACCCGGCGCGAGAACGTCCAGGTGAGCTTCCAGTCGCAGCGCCGGCCGCGGTTCCAGGTCCTCGTCGACCAGCCGACGCACCCGACGCCCGAGGTGGCGAGGTGACGGTGCGCTTCCGCGGCGAGTGAGGTATGCCGGGTGTGGGCCCGGTGAGACCGAGGTCCCGGACCGCCGTGCTCGGGTACCTGCTAGAGAGCGTGTCCCACGACGTGCTCGATGCAGGCGGTCAGGGCGGTGACGTCGTCCGGGTCCACTGCAGGGAACATCGCCACCCTGAGCTGGTTGCGGCCGAGTTTGCGGTACGGCTCCACGTCGAGCACGCCGTTGGACCTCAGCGTCGCGGCCAGCGCCGCCGCGTCCACGGCCGCGTCGAAGTCCACGGTGCCGACAACCTGCGAGCGCGCCCCGGGTGCAGCGACGAACGGGGTCGTGTAGTCGGTGCGCTCGGCCCACTCGTAGAGCCGCCGCGAGGAGTCGGCGGTGCGCTTGACGGCCCAGTCGAGCCCTCCCTGCTCGTTGAGCCACCTCAGCTGGCTGCTCAGCAGCGCGAGCGTGCCCACAGCGGGAGTGTTGTACGTCTGGTTCTTCAGGGAGTTCTCGACCGCCGTCGGCAGGCGGAAGAAGTCGGGCACCCATCGCCCGGTGGCGGCGATCTCCTCGACACGGGCCAGCGCGGCAGGCGAGAACGCGGCCAGCCAGAGACCGCCGTCGGCAGCGAAGCACTTCTGGGGGCCGAAGTAGTAGACGTCGCTCTGCGCCAGGTCGACGGGCAGCCCGCCAGCCCCCGACGTCGCGTCGACGAGCA
>JBPCOG010000253.1:0-1669 GCA_051000455.1 Lapillicoccus sp.
ACGTGGTCACCGACGTTCTTCAGCCAGCGAGTGACCGTCCCCTCGGTGACGGACTCACCCAGGGCCGGCATTGTCACGCGTTCGGACATGACCTGTCTCCTCGTTCTCTTCTGGCTGTCAGTGATGAGCGTGCAGGGGCTTGCCGGCCAGGGCGAGGTGGGCCTCGCCGAGGGCCTCGTTCTGGGTCGGGTGGGCATGGACGAGACCCGCGACGTCCGAGGGCAGCCCCTCCCACCCGACGATCAGCTGTGCCTCACCGACCTGCTCGCTCATCCGGGCGCCGATCATGTGCACCCCCACGACAGGGCCGTCCTTGGCACGGACCAGCTTGACGAACCCCTGGGTCTGCAGGATCTGCGACCTGCCGTTGCCGGTGAGGCTGTACTCGTAGGTCTCGATCTCGGGATAGGCCTGCCTGGCCAGGGTCTCGGTGAGACCGACGCTGGCGATCTCGGGGTCGCAGTAGGTCACCCGCGGGATCGCCCTCTCGTCGACCGGTAGGGGGTCGAGGCCGGCGATGTCCTCCGCGACGAAGATGCCGTGAGCGAACCCGCGGTGCGCGAGCTGCAGCCCGGGCACGATGTCTCCGACGGCATACACACCGGCGATGTTGGTCCGCATCCGTTCGTCGGTGGGCACGAAGCCCTGCTCGAGCCTGACCCCGGCCTCCGCGTAGCCCAGCCCGTCGGTCACCGGACCGCGCCCCACCGCCACCAACAGCAGGTCCGCCTCGACGGTGTCGCCCGACTCGAGGGAAAGCGTGACGAGGTCGCCCTGCTGGGCGGCCCCGACGAGCCGCGCCCCGGTCCGGACGGCGATCCCGCGTCGGTGGAAGGACCGCTCGAGCTGCGCGGAGACCGCCTCGTCCTCCGCGGCCACGAGACGGGGCAGTACCTCGACCACCGTCACCTCGGCCCCGAAGGAGCGGAACACGGACGCGAATTCCACCCCGATGACGCCGCCGCCGAGGACGGCGACCCGGGCCGGGACGACGTCGAGCCGGAGCGCCTGCTCACTCGTCATGATCCGGCCCCCGATCTCGAGCCCGGGCAGGGACCTGGCGGCGGAGCCCGTGGCGAGGACGACGTGCCTGCCGACGAGGCTCCGGTCGCCGACCGCGACGGTGGTCGCCGAGACCAGCCGGCCATGGCCCTCGACGTACTCGATGCGGCGGGAGGTCATCAGCCCCTGGAGACCCTTGTACAGACGGGCGACGACGCCGTCCTTGTAGGTGTTGACCCGCTGCATGTCCACCGACTCGAACGTCGTCTTGACCCCGAAGTGCGCGCCGTTCCTCGCGCTGTCGGCGACCTCTGCGGCGTGCAGCAGCGCCTTGGTCGGGATGCAGCCCTGGTGCAGGCAGGTGCCCCCCAGCTTGTCCTTCTCGACGAGGGCCACGCGCAGCCCGAGCTGCGCGGCCCGCAGGGCGCACGCGTAGCCACCGCTTCCCCCGCCGAGGATGACAAGGTCGAACGTCGTCTCGGCCCCAGCCGACATCAGTGCGCTCCCTCGTGCATCCGTGCAGCGTCCGTGCTCGCGGCAGGCCGTCGCGGGCCGTCCCGGTCTTCGTACTGCATCTTGTCACTACGGGGGAACCGGGACGCAAGCCGGGGCCGGCCCCCCGCCAGGCCCGTCGACCGGCGCCGGACGCGAGAGAGAGGCGGGGAGG
>JBPCOG010000147.1:0-2040 GCA_051000455.1 Lapillicoccus sp.
CCCTACATCGGGCCGTCGGGGGAGCTGAAGACCAAGCCGACCCAGCACTCCGTGGCCGCGCTGCGCTCGATCGGTATCCAGCCGGACGCCATCGTCTGCCGTGCCGACCGGGAGATCCCCGAGTCGATCAAGAGGAAGATCTCGTTGATGTGTGACGTCGACGAGGAGGCCGTGGTCACCGCCGCCGACGCCCCCTCGATCTACGACATCCCGAAGGTGCTGCACCGCGAGGGCCTCGACGCCTACGTCGTACGCCGGCTGAACCTGCCGTTCCGCGACGTCGACTGGACGCTGTGGGACGACCTGCTCCGCAAGGTGCACCACCCGAGCGAGGAGGTGACCATCGCGCTGGTCGGCAAGTACGTCGACCTGCCCGACGCCTACCTCTCTGTCGTCGAGGCGTTGCGCGCCGGCGGGTTCGCCCACGAGTCCAAGGTCAACATCCGCTGGGTGCCGTCCGACGACTGCGAGACGCCGGAGGGTGCCGCCCGGCTGCTCGGCGACGTCGACGGCGTGTGCGTGCCCGGGGGCTTCGGCATCCGCGGCATCGAGGGCAAGCTGGGCGCCCTGCGCTACGCCCGCACGCACGGCATCCCGACCATGGGGCTGTGCCTGGGGCTGCAGTGCATGGTAATCGAGTACGCCCGGAACAGGGCCGGCCTGGACAAGGCGGCCTCCACGGAGTTCGACCCGCAGTGCCCCGAGCCGGTGATCGCGACGATGGCCGAGCAGCACGCCTACGTCGAGGGCGCGGGTGACCTCGGAGGCACCATGCGGCTGGGCCTCTACCCGGCCGACCTCAAGGAAGGTTCTGTCGTCAGGGCGGCGTACGGCGAGGCGCAGGTGCAGGAGCGGCACCGGCACCGTTACGAGGTCAACAACTCCTACCGCGACCAGCTCGAGGACGCCGGGCTGGTGTTCTCCGGGACCTCACCGGACAACAACCTGGTCGAGTACGTCGAGCTGCCGGTCGACGTACACCCCTACTACGTGGCCACCCAGGCACACCCGGAGCTGCGCTCACGTCCTACCCGGCCGCATCCGCTGTTCGCCGGGCTGGTCGGCGCGGCGCTCGCCCGGCAGCGCGAGCTGCGCTTCCCGATCGACGAGAGCGGCCTGCGTCGGCCGCCGACAGACGAGGGCTGAACACGTGCCGGAGACACCCCACGAGACGCTGGCGGACCAGGCACAGAGCTGGCCCGTGGTGTCCTCCGAGGACCTGCACCGGGACGACTGGGTGATGGCCTTCCGCGCCGACACCGTGACCCGGCCCGACCACCCCGACGCCCCGTTCCGCAGGCTGGTCCTGGAAGCACCGGGGGCGGTGATGGTGCTCGCCGTGGACCAGGACGAGCGGGTCGTGCTGCTGCGCCAGTACCGGCACCCGGTCCGGTCCCGGTTGGTCGAGATCCCGGCGGGACTCCTCGACGTGACGGGGGAGGACCCGGTGGTTGCCGCTGCCCGCGAGCTGCGCGAGGAGACCGGCGTCCAGGCCGAGCACTGGGAGCACCTGCTCACCGTCTACCCGTCGCCCGGGATCAGCGAGGAGACCCACGCCATCTACCTCGCCACCGGCCTCAGTGACGTTGACCGGGGTGACTTCGAGCTGGAGCACGAAGAGGCGGAGATGACCGTCGAGCGGGTGCCGATGGCCGATGTCCTGGACGCGGTTCTGGACGGCCGGGTGCGCGACGCCCCGCTGGTCACGGCGGTGCTCGCCTACGACGTGATCGCGGGCCGCCGGAGCTCCGGTCGGGGTCGGGTGGGGACCGAGTAGGGTCACGGCGAAGCCGCGTCCAGCGCGGCTCTGGTGAGGGAGGCAGCGGGTGAAGGTCGGCGTTCCGAAGGAAGTCAAGAACCACGAGTACCGGGTGGCGATCACCCCGGCCGGTGTGCACGAGTTCGTGCGCAACGGGCACGAGGTTCTGATCGAGCAGGGCGCCGGCAGCGGTTCGCTGCTCCCCGATGAGGAGTTCGTCGCGGCCGGTGCGCGGCTCGTGCCGACGGCCGATGACGTCTGGGCCGACGCAGCGCTGGCGC
>JBPCOG010000017.1:0-2985 GCA_051000455.1 Lapillicoccus sp.
GGGTGCCCGCCGCGCGGTCCGACTTGAGGTCACACCGGGCCACGAGGGTGTCGCCGTAGAGGAACGGCAGCACGTAGTAGCCGTGGACCCGCCTGCCGACCGGCAGGTAGATCTCCAGTCGGTAGCGGAAGCCGTAGAGCGCCTCGGTCCGCCCGCGCTGCCAGACGAGCGAGTCGAAGGGGCTGAGCAGGGCCTCGGCATGCACGGCACGCGGGAGGCGGGCCTCCGCGTGCAGCCAGGCCGGCCTGGGCCACCCGTCGACGGTGGTCGGGACCAGCTCCCCCGACGCGGCCAGCCGCGCGATCGCGGGCCGGGCCTGGCCGGGCTTGAGCCGGAAGTAGTCCCGCAGGCACAACTCGGTGCCGATGCCGTGGGCGCGGGCCGCGATCCGGACCAGCTCGACGAACGCGTCGGGGTCCTCGGGCCGGGCCGTGGGGTCGAGCCACTGGTCACGGACGTCGGGCGCGGCCACCGTGGCCAGGCTCGCGTAGCGGCGCTCGAACTGCGCGGTGCGCCCGGCTGTCGAGATCCGGCCGGCCCAGAAGAGGTGCTCGAGCGCCATCTTGACCAGCGACCAGTTCCAGCCCCAGTCCTGCGTCGAGCGGGGGGCGTCGTGCGCGAGGGCGGTCTCGACCTGGCGCGAGGTGAGCGGACCCCGGGCGGTGACCTCACGGCATACCGCCGCCACCAGGTCGGGGTGCTCGCGGGCCACCCGGACCATCCCGCCCCAGGACTCGCTGAGCGCCCGCTTCATGCGGAAGTTCAGCAGCGGCCACGTCTGCGGGGGGACCAGGCTCGCCTCGTGCGCCCAGTACTCCACGAGGCGGCGGGGTGCCCGGTCCCGGGCCCGGTCGAGCAGGGCCGCGTCGTAGGGGCCGAGGCGGGAGAAGAACGGGAGGTAGTGGCTGCGGGCCAGGACGTTGACGCTGTCGACCTGGATGACCCCCACCCGGTTGACGACGCGCTGGAGGTGACGCATCGTCACCTGTCCCGGAGCAGGACGGGGATCGACGAAACCTTGGGCTGCCAACGCGACCCGCCGTGCCTGGGCCATGCTCAGACGCCGTGTGGAGCGGGCTCCCATCAGTCCTGGGGGGGTTCGATGATGTTCTGCCGGACCGCGAACATCGCGGCTTCCATCCGGGTGTGCAGCTGCAGCTTCTCGAGGATGTTCCGCACGTGGGTCTTGACCGTGTTCTCCGAGATGAACAGCACCTCACCGATCTCCCGGTTGTTCCGGCCGCGGGCCACCAGCTTGAGCACCTCCACCTCGCGGTCGGTGAGCTTCGGGACGTGCGGGTCGTGGGTCTGCTCCTCGCGCCGGCGCAGCTGGGCGAACTCGGCCAGCAGCGCGGACGCCAGCGAGGGCGAGATGAGGGACTGTCCCTGGTGGACGGCGCGCACGCCGGCCGCGATCTCCTCGCCGGGGACGTCCTTGAGCAGGTAGCCGTTGGCGCCGGCGCGGATCGCGTCGAACAGGTCGTTCTCCTCGTCGGAGATGGTCAGCATGACGATCTTGGTGGAGGGCACCAGCTCCTTGATGGACAGGCACGCCTCGATCCCGTTGCGCTTCGGCATCCGCACGTCCATCAGCACGACGTCGGGCAGCAGCTGCTCGGCCCGGACGGTGGCCTCGACCCCGTCGGCCGCCTCACCGACGACCTCGATGTCCCCTTCCATCTGCAGGACCATCTCGAGCCCGCGCCGGAACAGGGCGTGGTCGTCGGCGACCAGCACGCGGATCGGCTCGGGTCCGCGCTCCGCGCCGTCCTGGGCTTGGCTCACCCGCGCAATCATGGCACCACGGGCGCGTCAGACCGCCTCTCCGACGCCGGTCTCCACATCGAGGTGGATCACCCCGTAGGACCAGCCCCGGCGGCGGTAGACCACGCTCGCGCGGTCCGTGTCGACGTCCTGGAAGAGGAAGAAGTCGTGGCCCACGAGCTCCATCTGCTTGAGCGCCTCCTCGAGCGTCATCGGGGCGCTCGCGTGGACCTTCTCGCGCACCTCGATCGGGGAGTCGCCCACGGCACCGAACGGGGCGGCGTCCTGCGGGCCGTCGTCCGCGGAGCCGTCGCCGCCGGGGTCCGTGCCGACCTCGACCCCCTGGACCCGTCCGGTCGCCCGGGCCACGGACTCCGGCACCCGGCGGCCCGTCCTGGCAACCCGGCGACGGTCGTGGGCGCGCCGCAGGCGCTCGACGAGCTTGTCGACGGCCGCGTCGAGGGCGGCGTGCTTGTCGTCGGCGCAGGCTTCGGCCCGGATCACCGAGCTCTTCGCGTGGCAGGTGACCTCGACGCACTCGGAGGTGCGAGCGCCGCGCTCGTGGGTGACGACCACGTCGACCCGCGACTCCGCGGGCACGAGCTGCGACACCTTGGCGAGCTTGTCGTCCAAGTGGGCCCGGAACCGCTCCGAGACCCGCACGTGGCGTCCGGTGACGACGACTTCCACAGCGTCTCCTTGCTGTCGAGGCGGTTGAGGTCCTCCTGCTGGGCGGACATCCGGGCACGGCCACCGCCGCCCTCGCGCACCTCGTCGTACGGCCCTGGCGTCACGGTATCCCGCATTGTCACGACGCGAAAGGGACATCACCAAGCCTCATGGGCTCCAGTGCGCCCGGTGGTGGCGCCGTTCGGTGGCGGCCAGGGTGGCAGCGGCGAGGACCTGCCCACCGGCGGCGCGGACGGCACGCGCGGCCTCGGCGAGGGTGGCGCCGGTGGTCACCACGTCGTCGACGAGCACGACCGGCGCCGACTGGAGGCGACTGCTCCAGCCCGGGCGCACGGCATACGCACCGCTGAGGTTCCGGACCCGCTCGAGGTGCCCGAGGCGCGCCTGGTCGGCCACGGCACGGACCGGCCGGAGTGCCGGAGTGAGGACGAACGCGGTCGGGACCGTGCCCTCCTGACGGATGGCCGCCCGGGCGAGCTCCGTCACCGGGACGTCGCCGCGGCGCCGGGTCGCGCTGCGGGACGAGGGCAC
>JBPCOG010000308.1:0-5442 GCA_051000455.1 Lapillicoccus sp.
GTGCGGACCCTGGCGGCCAGGGGGGCCGAGCCGGTGCTCCTGGCGGACTGGCGCGCCATCGACGCGGCCGAGGTGGCACTGGGAGCCAACCAGGGGCGAGATCGGACGACGCTGCACGAGCGCGAGACCCTCCTGGCCGCGGTCCGCGCCGCAGCACAGCACAGCCCTGACCGGGCTGGTCCGTCGCCCGGGAGCGGTGTCACCCGCCAGCGCTCAGCCCAGCTCCACGCCGAAGGACGTGACGACCTTGGCGTGTCCGTCCACGAGGTCGTAGGTGGCGCCGACGATGCCCAGACGACCCGCGCGCAGCCGCTCGGCGATGAGCAGTGAGCGCTCGGTGAGCAGCTGGGCGGTCCCGACGACGTGCCCGGCTCCGACCTCGTCCGGGTGCCTCCGGCCCGCACGCTGGGCCGACAGCACGCTCGGCGTGACACGCTCGACGATGTCGCGGATGTACCCCCCCGGGACGTGGCCGGTCTCGAGCGCCTCCATCGTCGTGGCGATGGCCCCGCACGAGTCATGGCCGAGGACGAGGATGAGGGGGATGTCGAGCAGCCCGACGCCGAACTCCAGGGACCCGAGCACGCTGGGGTCCATGACATGGCCGGCCGTACGGACGACGAACAGGTCCCCGAGGCCCCGGTCGAAGATGATCTCTGCGGCGACACGCGAGTCGGCACACCCGAAGACGAGCGCGAACGGACGCTGGGCCGCGGCGAGGGTGGCCCGGTGGTCGACGCCCTGGTTGGGGTGGGACCGGACGCCGGCGACGAAGCGGGCATTCCCCGCAGCCAGCTCCGACCACGCGTCCGCGGGAGTCCGGGCGCCGGTCACCGGCCCGCCCCGTCCGGACGGCAGATCTCGGTTCTCGAGGGTGCGTAGGCCCCGGCCGTGCTCACCGTGACCGCGGCGGTGGCAACCGCCCGTCCGAGCGCCGGACGGACATCCGAGGTGCCGGCACCACGCAGCGCCTGCCGTTGGGCCGCGCCGCCCAGCAGCCCCCCGTCGAGCAGTCCGGAGAGCAGGCCGGCCATGAAGGAGTCCCCGGCGCCGACGGAGTCGACGACGTCCAGGGCCGGCGCCGGGCAGCAGGCCTGCTCACCGAGGTGGTGAAGGGCGAAGGTCGCACCCCCGGGACCGTGAGTGACCACGGCGAGAGCGCTGCCCAGCTCTGCCCACCGCCGCAGGACCTGCGTCAGCCCGACGCCGTCATAGAGCCACCCGATGTCCTCGTCGCTGGCCTTGACGACGTCCGCCAGCGCGACGAGCTGCTCGACCCGGTCCCGGACGTCGTCCACGGCGCCCATCAGCGAGGGACGCACGTTGGGGTCGTACGAGATCGTCGCGTGCGGACGTGCCGCCCGGACCGTTTCGAGCACCTGGCTGCCACCGGGTTCCGTCGTCGCCGCGAGGCTGCCGGTGTGGACGTGGGTGGCCGCGGCGAGCCCAGCCAGGGCCGGCACGGACCACGAGAGGTCGAACCGGTAGCGCGCCTCGCCGCGCTCGTTGAGCGACGCGTGCGCCACGGACGTGGCCGCCGCGCCGATGCTGCCCTCGACCAGGCGCACCCCGACCTGTGCGCAGCGCTCGACGATCCGGCGGCCGCGCGCGTCGGGGCCGACCCACGTGGCCAGCTCGACGTCGTGGCCCAGGGCACCGAGACCGAACGCCACGTTGGCGGGGCTGCCACCGACGAACTCCGCCACGCCCGCGGCCGTCTCCACCGCGTCGATGAGGGCCTCGCCGACGACGAGCAGCCGACCCGGCATGGTCAGCGCTGACGGGCCGGGTTGGCGAAGTCGAGGCTGGTGTATGCCGCGAGCTTGGAGAAGCGGTACTGCGACTCGATGCGCCGGATCGTCCCGCTGCGCGAGCGCATGACGAGGGAGTCCACCGTCGCGCCCGCCGAGCCGTACCGGACGCCGCGCAGCAGCTGTCCGTCGGTGATGCCGGTGGCGACGAAGTAGCACTCCCCCCGCACAAGGTCGTCCGTCGACAGGACGGCGTCGAGGTCAAGGCCCGCGTCGACGGCCCGCTGCCGCTCGGCCTCGTCCCGTGGCCACAGCCGACCCTGGATGACGCCTCCGAGGCACTTGATCGCACAGGCCGCGATGATGCCCTCCGGAGTCCCGCCGATGCCGAGGAGCAGGTCGACACCGGTGTCCGGGCGGGCGGCCATCACCGCCCCCGCGACGTCGCCGTCGGTGACGTAGTGCAGCCGCGCGCCGGTCTGGCGGATCTCCTCCGCCAGCTGGTGGTGACGGGGACGGTCCAGCATGACGACGGTGACGTCCTCGGGCTGCTCACGCTTGGCCCGGGCCACCCGCTTGATGTTCTCGGCGACCGGCAGCCGGATGTCGACGACGTCAGCCGCCTCCGGGCCGGTCGCCAGCTTCTCCATGTAGAAGACGGAGCTGGGGTCGTACATCGAGCCGCGCTCGGCCACGGACATCACCGAGACCGCGTTGGCCATGCCCTTGGCGGTGAGGGTCGTCCCGTCGACCGGGTCCACCGCGACGTCGACCTCTGGCCCGGTGCCGTCGCCCACCCGCTCGCCGTTGTAGAGCATCGGCGCGTCGTCCTTCTCGCCCTCACCGATGACGACCACGCCGTTCATGCTGATGCTCGAGACCATGTGCCGCATGGCTTCGACCGCGGCGGCGTCCGCACCGTTCTTGTCGCCCCGGCCGACCCACCGGCCCGCGGCCATCGCGCCCGCCTCGGTGACCCGCACGAGCTCGAGGGCCAGGTTCCGGTCGGGTCTGACAGTGTTCACGTCGAGGTCCTCACGCTGGGATGAGCCGAGCCGGTGTCTGGGTGCACTCTATTGGGCCGAGCCCGTTTGGCCGCCGGGCACCGGTCGGCGACGATGGGAGGGTGAGCACTCCGCCCGCCCCCCGTGACAACCGGGTCCCGGCACCGCCGGACGGCCCCGACCGGCCGGGTCGCCGCAGCACCTACGGCAGCGGTTCGGTGCCCAACATGGTGCGTTCGCTGGTCGTCGTCCTCGGCCTCGTGGCCGTGCTCGTCGCGATCGTGCCCCGGGTGAACAACGTGACCCAGCCGGCCGTGGACGCCGTCTCCGTCGCGGCCGCCACGGCCCGCGAGACAGGACTGCCGCTCGAGGTCCCGTCGGAGCTGCCCGGGGGATGGAAGGCGACCAGTGCCCGGTACGCCGCCAGCACGGACGGCCTGTTGACCTGGCAGGCGGGGTACACCACCCCGCAGGGGGGGTTCGTCGCGGTCAAGCAGGTCCGGGCGGCGAGCCCGGCCTGGCTGCAGGCGGCGACCGACAAGGGCACGCTGCGGGGGATGACAACCGCGGCGGGACGCACCTGGCAGCGGCTCTACGCCGAGTCCCGCAACCAGACCAGCCTCGTGGAGCAGCCCGCCTCCGGCCTCACCACGGTCGTGACCGGGACAGCGGGTATGCCGGAGATCCTCACCTTCGTCGAGGCGCTGCGGCCGGCAGACCCGCGCTGACGTCGGGTGCCGGCTACGGTCCCGGGTTGTCGGGGCCGGGGCGGGCGCCGGGGCCCGCCGCAGCGCCGCCCGCTGTCGCATCCGCGATCTCCCGCTCGGCGCCGTCCAGCCACGCGCTGCAGTGGACGGCCAGTGCCTCACCCCTGCGCCACAGCTGCATGCTCTCCTCGAGCGGCACCTGGCCGCCCTCCAGCTGCGCGACGATGGAGACCAGCTCGTCCCTGGCCTGCTCGTAGGACAGGCCCGGCAGGTCGGCAGGCTCGCCGCTCGCGACCGCGCTCCGCCGACCGGACGCGCCCGGCCGGGGACCGTGGTCGCTGCTCTCGGTCATCTCGGTCCCCGCCGGTCGCTCGTCGCTGCTCGCTGGTCGGGCCACCCTACTCGCCGGCCGCCGGGCTGGGCGCCCCCACCGTCCGCACGCCGAAGTCCCCGCGCGCGACCCGCACCCGGAGCAGCTCGCCCAGGCGCAGCTCGCCCTGGTCCATGACGACCCGGCCGTCGGTGCGCTGCACCACGGCATACCCGCGCTCGAGGGTGGACTGCGGGGAGAGGGCACGCACCTGGGAGCCGAGGTGACCGACCTGGTCCAGCGCGCGGCGCAGCCGCAACCGGATGAGCTCGGTGGCCCGCGCGCGCAGGGCGGTGACCTGAGCGCGGTGCTGGAGCACGAGGGTGACCGGGTTCGCCATCACCGGGCGCGAGCGGCTGGCGACGAGGGCCTGTCGCTCGGTGGCGAGCCGGCGCCGCAGCCCCCGCCTCACCCCGTCGGTCAGCTGGGCGAGGCGTCGGTGCTCCTCGGCCACGTCGGGGAAGACGTGGCTGCCCGCGTGGGTCGGCGTCGAGGCCCGCCAGTCGGCGACGAAGTCGAGCAGCGGGGTGTCGACGTCGTGCCCGATGGCGCTGACGACCGGCGTGACCGTCGCCGCGACGGCCCGCAGCAGCGTCTCGTTGCTGAACGCGAGCAGCTCCTCCGCGGCGCCCCCGCCGCGGGCGATGATGATGACGTCGACGGTGGGGTCGGCGTCGAGCTCGCGCAGCGCCGCGGTCACCTCCGTGACCGTGTTCGGGCCCTGGACCGCGACCTCCCGGATGGCGAAGCGCACCGCCGGCCAGCGGCGTCGGGCGTTTTCCACGACGTCCTTCTCGGCCGCGCTGCCGCGCCCGGTGATCAGGCCTACGACGGCGGGCATGAACGGCAGCGGATGCTTGCGGTCGTCGTCGAAGAGCCCCTCGGCCGAGAGCCGCTGCTTGAGGATCTCGACCCGGGCGAGCAGGTCGCCCACCCCCACCGGCCGGATCTGCCGGGCGTCGAGGCGCAGGGTTCCCCGCTTGGGCCAGAACACCGGCTTCGCCTGCAGCACGACGCGCGCGCCCTCCTGCAGCGGCGTCCCCATCGCGTCGAGCGCATGCACCGAGATGCTCACCGAGAGGGACATGTCCACCTCGGGGTCGCGCAGGGTCAGGTATGCCGTGCTGCCGCGCCGCTGCAGCTGCACCACCTGGCCCTCGACCCAGAGCGAGGACATGCGGTCCACGTAGTCGAGGATCTTGAGGCTGAGCACGCGCACCGGCCACGGCTGCGCCGCCGTCGTATCCGCCGCCTTCTCCGGGAGCGCCTGTGGTCCGGTCACCGGCCCAGCCTAGGGCCGGCGGTCCGGGCGCGGACCGGGGCACGGCGCCGTGACGCCACCGTTTCCAGACCGTTTCCAGCGCCTCTCGCCGAGGTCTCTCGTGTCGGGTTATTGACATCCTCCGAGGCCCGGGTGTAGACCAAGCAGGAGGTGACGCAGGTGGGCCGACGGTCGGCTCCGGTGACCTAGGGGCTCGTCGGACCCGGCCCCGGAAAGCGGCTGACAATGCCAACGCCAGAGGCAGTTACGGCGGAGCAGACACTGATTCACGTCCTCTGGATCAACGCCGGTCTCAGCTGTGACGGGGACTCCGTGTCGTTGACCGCAG
>JBPCOG010000038.1:0-4509 GCA_051000455.1 Lapillicoccus sp.
GCGATGGCGAGCGACGAGGTCGCCGCGGGCGAGGGCGCGTTGCGGACGGCGAGCACGTTGCCGCGCTTGGTCATCCGGAAGTCGTCCACCAGCTCGCCGTCCCTGCCGAGCGCCTGGGCCCTGACCCCGCGAGGCCCGGGCACGACGTCCGCGGCAGTCAGCTCGGGCACGTAGCGCCGGGCGGCGGCCACGAACATGCGCCTGCTCAGCGAGCCGGCCGTCTCCAGGGCGCCCGTCCGCCAGTGCTGACGGGCGAACCGGCGAAAACCTGGCCACACCAAGGCCTCCCGCAGGTCCCCGAGCGAGACGGTTCCCCAGCCGTAGCCCTCCCGAGCCAGCGCCAGAACCGCGTTGGGTCCGACCATCACCTCCCCGTCGACGCGCCTGGTCAGGTGGACCCCCAGGAACGGATACCGCGGGTCCGGGACCGGGTAGACCAGACCCTTGACCAGGCTTCGCCGTTCCGGCCGCAACAGGTGGTACTCACCCCGGAACGGCACGATCCGGGGATCCGCATCGTCGCCGGCCAGCTGGGCAACCCGGTCCGCCTGCAGACCTGCGCAGAGGATGACCTGGTCGAACGCGTCAGTGCTGCCTTGACTGCTGCGTACCAGTACCTCGCCGTGGCGCTGCGCGAGGCCGGTGACCTCGTACCGAGTGCGGACGGTGGCCCCCGCTTCTCGTGCGTCGTCGGCGAGGGCCCGGGTCACCGCCGCATAGTCGACGATCGCGCTCTGCGGTGAGTGCAGGCCGGCGACACCGCGCACGTGCGGCTCGATCCGGTTCATCTCCGTGGCCGTCAGCAGGCGGACACCGGGCACCTCGTTGGCCACCGCACGGGCCATGATTTCGCGGAGGCGGCGTTCCTCGGCGTCGTCCAGGGCGACCACGATCTTGCCGCACTCGTCATAGGGCACATCTCGCTCGGCGCAGTAGTCCCGCAGGATGCTGGCGCCGCGCCGGCACAGGCGCGCCTTGAGGGAGCCCGGGGTGTAGTACAGGCCGGCGTGGACGACGCCGCTGTTGTGCCCCGTCTGGTGCTGGGCGAGCTCGGACTCCTTCTCCAGCAACGTCACTGACGCAGCCGGTCGCAGCTGGCCCAGCCGGCGAGCGACGGAGGTGCCGATGATCCCGCCGCCGACCACGGCGAACCGCTCGGGGCTCATCGGGCGTTCCGGCAAGCGGGGGATGGGTGCGTCACGGGGTCACCAGGCGTTGGGGTGTCTCGCTGGCTGCCGCGCGCAGCGCCCCCGGGTCCAGACCCTGCCGGGCGAGCCTGTCGACGAGCATGGCCAGTGCCTCGGGCGGCGGGGGACTGTCGGGCTGGCCCGCGTCCGATGCGAGGACAACGCGCTCGATCCCCACCTCGCGCACGAATCCGGCCAGGTCGACGTCGGTCATCCCCGGCTGGTGCAGCAGCTGGTATGCCGTCACCTCGACGAGCGCGCCCCCTTCCGAGAGCTCTCGTGCCGTTGCCGCCGTCATGGCCGGCACCGTGTAGCTCGGGTGGGTCAGCAGGACCCGCCGAACCCCGGCAGCCCGGGCGACCGGCAGCAACCAGGACACCTCCTCGGAGCTCAGGTGTCCCGTGGCGAGGACGGCGTCGAACTCGGCGATGAGCTCGACCACCTGGCGCGTTGCGCCCTCGTTCGGCCAGGAGACCGGCGGAACGGCGTAGACGACGTCCCCGAGCGCTGGCCGTTGGTCAGAGAGTCGCGGCAGGTTTGCCGTGCGCTGGGTGTGTGCGTCTGCCGTCGGCATCCAGATGACGCGTGCGCCTTGCAGCAGCTCGGCCGTTACCGCGGCAGGGTTGACCCCGCCGACGTGGCGGTTGAGAGCGAGCCCACCGAACACGGCAAGGCCGGTGCTACGCCCTGTTGCGAGAGCACGACCGACGGTGGAGGCGTAGTGACCCTTGAGCACGCACCCGGCATACCCCGCCTCTGCGTAGCGACGAACGACGTCGAGGTCGTCGCCGATACGCGGCCCGATGTCGGGCGCCGCATGAACGTGTAGGTCGAACATGCTCAGCCCTCCGGCCCCGACGTGATCCAGACCAGGTGCCCGTCCGGGCGGTGCAGGCGCACCCGGTGCTCGGATTCAGGCACCCAGTGTCCGCCGCGACGCGCGAGGGGACTGTCGTGACCGGGCCACAGGCGCTCGGCGCGGGTGGCGAGGTCGACAATCGTCGTCTCGGTCTCGTCGCGCTCCGCAGCGGGCCGCGCCAGGGCCTCGGCCAGCTGCCACCGGTTCTTCAGCGCGTCGCCGCACAGCACCGTTCCCCGCGAGACGACCGCGATGCTGCCGGGCGTGTGACCGGGGGCAGGCACGACATCAAGGACGGCGTCGATGCTCTCGGGTCCACGCACCACACGGAGCCGACCGGACTTCCGCAACGGGGCGATGACGTCGCGAAGGACCGCCCAGTCGGACCCGTCCTCGGCATGCGCGAGGTCAGGCTCGCCGACGATGATCTCGGCGCGGCCGAAGAGGTCCCAGTTGTTCGCATGGTCGAAGTGGAGATGGCTCAGGACGACCACCGCGACGTCGTCGCACTCCAGACCTCGCTGTCTGAGCCGGTCCGGCAGGGTCTGCCGGTCGCCGGGGCCACCGGTGTCGAAGAGGACCGGCCTCCCCCCGGCCGTCTGGCCGAGCAGCACGGCGCTCCAGCCGAGCGCCCCGCGGGAGCTGGCATAGGCCGTGCCGGCGTAGACCGGATCCCACGGTGTGGCAACGGTCCCGTCGTGGGCCAACGGGTGCTCGCGGTCCGACACAGGTCGTTCCTGGCGACCGGGGGCTCAGACCCGGGACAGGTCTGAGCCTCGAGTCTCGGTGAGCAGCAGGGCAGCGACGATCATGACCGCATACGCACCACCCGCGAAGACGGCGATGGACACTCCCAGGGGCACGCTGGTGGCGAGGGTGCCGACGAGGAACGGGAAGAGCGCCCCGATGCCCCGGCCGAAGTTGTACGAGAACCCCATGCCGGAACCGCGTACGAGGGTCGGGAACTGCTCTGCGAGGGCGGGTCCGATGCCACTGAAGTATGCCGACCCGAAGAAACCGAGGGGGAAGCACAGGATGGTGAACACGCTGACGGGGACGTTCAGTGCGGTCATAGGGATGACCATGACGAACGCGGCGGCAGCGGTGAGCACAAGTGCCGGGCGACGCCCCAGCTTGTCGGTCAGCCAGGCCCCGAACAGGTAGCCGGCGAAGGCCCCCGCAATGATGAGGATCAGGGTCGCGCCGAGTGCGTAGATCTTCAGGCCCCTCTCCTTGGCCAGGAACTGGGGCAGGAACGTCGTTAGCGAGTAGTAACCGCCCTGGGCGCCGGTGCACAGCATCGCGCAGAGCAGGGTTCGCTTGATCAGCTGGGGGGAGAATATCGTTCGCCAGCCGGTACCGATCGGAGCGGTGAGACCCGTCGGAGCCGCCTCCTTACGGACCTCGGGCTCCGCCACGTGACGGCGCAGGTAGACGACCAGAAAGGCCGGCAGCAGGCCGAGGAAGAACAGCACTCGCCAGCCCGTCTGGTCAGCGAAGATCGTGTAGACAACCGTGGAGGCGAGAACGGCGACGCCCCAGCCGATCGCCCAGCCCGACTGGACTGAGCCGATGGCTCGCCCTCGGTAGCGGGCACGGACGGTCTCGCCCATCAGCACCGCTCCGGCGGCCCATTCGCCGCCGAAGCCGAACCCCATCAGGGTGCGCGCGACGAGCAGCTGGTCCGCGTTCATGGCCAGTCCGGACAGGCCAGTGAAGGTCGCGAACCAGAGAACGGTCAGCTGAAGTGTCCGCACCCGGCCGATCCGGTCCGAAAGTATCCCGGCGGCCCAGCCGCCAACGGCCGAGCTCAGTAGCGCTGCCGTGCCGATGAGACCCGCCTGCGCGATGTCGGTGAGGAACCCGATGGTGAGCAGCACCGGGATGGCGAGACTGTAGAGCTGGACGTCGAAGGCGTCCAGCGACCACCCGGCGAAGCAGCCCCAGAAGGTCCGACGCTCGCGGCCGTCCATCGCGGAGTACCACGTCCGACCCGCCTGCGGCGGCTCCGTCAGAGTGGGGTCCAGGTCCCGGGTGTCCATCTGCGCCTCCGCGAGTGACGGTGTCTTGAAGACGGTCAGGATGGCATGTGACACCACCCCTGACAAGGTTCCGTGCGGGAGCTGCGCACACGTCAGAGGAAGTCCAGGTCGGCACCCAGGCTCGCCGGCAGCACGGTCTGGGCGTGCAGGCGCCGCCAGCCGCGTGCCGGCAGCTCCGGCGGCTGCCAGGCCGCCGCCCGCCTGACGAGCTCCTCGTGCTTCACCAGCAGGTCCACGCGACGGCCCGGCACGTCCAGTCGCACGCGGTCACCGTCGCGCACCAGGGACAGTGGGCCGCCGAGGGCGCTCTCCGGGCAACAGTGCAGGACCACGGTTCCGTACGACGTACCGCTCATCCTGGCTTCCGAGGTTCGCACCATGTCGCGCGCGCCCTTCTCGGCGAGCTTGCGGGGCAGCGGGA
>JBPCOG010000310.1:0-4260 GCA_051000455.1 Lapillicoccus sp.
TCTCAACGACCGCTGTGCCCCGGGTGACCTTCACCCAGCCGGAGGTCGCGGCCGTGGGCGTCTCCACCGAGGCCAAGCCCGGTCGCACCGTCGTCCACTGGTCGCACGCCGAGGTCGATCGGGCCGTCGCCGAGGCGAGTACCAGCGGGTTCACCAAGCTCGTCGTGGACGACAAGGGCACCATCCTCGGAGCGAGCATCGTCAGCCCGAGGGCGGGAGAGAGCCTGGGCGAGCTGACCCTGGCGGTCAAACACGGCCTGAAGGCCCGCGATCTCGCGGCAACGACCCACCCCTACCCGACCTTCAGCGACGGAGCGTGGAACGCGGCGATCTACGACGTGCAGGAGCGGCTCACCAGACCGCCCTACGCGCGGGCGATCCGGGCACTGAGCGGCGTCCGTCGGTGGCTGCTGGAGCGCCGCTGAGCCCGCAACCCTGGGCCGAGGATGGGCGTCCGGTCGTCTCCATGATTCCCGCCGAGCTGACCGGGAAGGTTATCCTCGCTTCGTTGGGTTTCCCCCCGAGATGTCCGTCGATCCGCACCTTTCAACGGCAGGGAACGGAGCGCGCCATGTACGAGGCACGGTTGCACGGACGGGTGATCGCTCGTAGCGGCCGGACCCAGGTCGTCGAGGGAAACGACTACTCCCCCACCCAGGACGTGGACGAGCAGCACCTGCGCCCCTCGGACATCGACTCCTGGCACGACGTCGTCGTCGACCCTGTTGCGGTGGCGCACCCGTGACACTGGCACAACGACTCCGCGCGGCGGAGCTCGCGACCCGGCCCGTGCACCCCGAGACCCGCGACGCGTTGCGGCGGCGCTGGGAGGGCCTCCCTCCGTCAGCGCGCACCCCGGCGCAGACGCTCGGCCAGCACGCAGCAGGCTGCGAGGGGACGCATGGCGTGTTCCCCAGGTGCAACCTCGCGTGCACTCCGTGCTACCACTCCCGGGACGCCAATCGGGTCGCCATCAGCGGCAGCCACACCCAGACCGAGGTGGCCGGCCAGATGGCCCTGCTCCGGGAGGTGCGTGGTCCGCACGCCCACGCCCAGCTGATCGGTGGCGAGGTCACACTCCTGCCGCCGGACGACCACGCCGCGACGCTGCAGATCATGCGCGATCACGGCCGCAACCCGATGAGCATGACCCACGGGGACTTCGACTACGACTATCTCGAGGCCCTCGCCGTCGACGCTGACGGCTGCGCGCGGTTCGACCGGCTGTCGTTCGCGGGCCACTTCGACATGATGATGTTCGGCCGACGTGGCATCGCACGTCCAGCCGGCGAGGCCTCGCTCAACCCCTACCGCAGGCGGTTCACCGAGATGTTCGCGCGGTTGCGCAGTGAGCACGGCGTCCGCTCGTTCCTTGCCCACAACATGACCGTCACTCCGACCAACGTCGGGCAGATCGCCCAGGTCGTCCGCGACTGTCACTCCTACGGGTTCGGCCTGTTCTCCTTCCAGCCCGCCGCGTTCGTGGGGGACGACCGGCGCTGGCACGAGGGTTACCGCGACACCACGGCAGACGAGGTCTGGGCGCAGGTCGAGAAAGGAGCCGGGGCCCGGCTGCCGTTCCGCGCTCTGCAGGTCGGAGACACGCGATGCAACCGCACGACATACGGCTTCTACGTCGGTGACGACTACCACCCCATTCTCGACGATGAGAAGCCGGCTGACCTCCAGGTGCGCGACGCGTTCATTCGTCATCTCGGAGGGGTCGACTTCTCGGGGACGCCGATTCCCCTGCTCGCGGTCAAGCTCGCCCGGGCCGTCGCCCGCCACCCGAGCCTGGTCCGGCACTTCGGTGCCTGGCTGGGGCGCACGTTCCGCGAGATCGGGCCGAGGCGGCTGCTGACCAGGCGGATCCGTCCGGTGACCTTCGTCATGCACTCCTTCATGGACGCCCGAGACGTCGCGCCGGCGTGGGAGGCCATCCAGCGCGGCGAGGAGAGCACCGATCGGCGTATCGCCGATACCCAGGAGCGGCTGCGAGCCTGTTCCTACGCCATGGCCCACCCGGAGACCGGGGAGCTCGTCCCGGCCTGTGTGCAACACAGCGTGCTCGACCCGGCAGAGAACGTGGCCCTGCGACGCCTGCTGCCGCTGACTCCTGTCAGCCGTGCCGCCGTCGGGCCGGCCACCGGAGGCGGAGCGAGTGCTTGACACCCGCGCGCGGGCGATGCTCGCACCCCTCCTCGACCGGGTGGGCGCACGCATCGCCGCAGCCGGGGTTCCGCCGCTCGCGCTCACCGGGGCGGGCTGGGTGGCGGGGGCGGCATGCTGCGTCGCGGTCGCAGGCCAGCACTGGACCCTCGGACTCGTCCTCTGGCTCGCCAATCGGCTGCTCGACGGGTTGGACGGACCGGTGGCGCGGGTCCGCCGCGCGACGGACCTCGGCGGCTTCCTCGACATCGTCGCCGACTTCAGCATCTACGCGGGGTTCGTCCTCGCCGTGGCCGTTGCGGTGCCGGACGCCCGCCTCGCCTGCGCCGCCCTGTTGACCGCGTACTACGTCTCCGGGACCGCGTTCCTCGCCTTGTCCTCTTTGTGCGAGCGACGTCGCGAGTCTCTCGGCGACGAGCGGTCCCTGCGCTTCGTCGGCGGGCTCGCGGAGGGCACGGAGACCGTCATCGTCTACATCCTGTTCTGCCTGCTCCCCGCCTATGCCGCCCCGATCGCATGGGTGTTCGCCGCCGCGGTCGCGGTGACCGCTGTCCAGCGCGTTTCCTTCGGCATCCGCGTCCTGCGGCCTGCCGCATCACACACGCGGTCGGCCTCGCCCCCCACTGTGTCCCCGGGGTAGGCGAACTTCCGGGGGTCAGGGGTAGACCGCTACACCGAGCCCCCCTCGCAAGCCCTTCGCGGGGACCCACCTGCGGTCTCGGCCGCGCATAGACTCCCAGCCGTGGCGGGATTGCTGGTGACCGGGACCAGCTCGGACGCGGGCAAGTCCCTCGTGGTCACCGGCCTGTGCCGCGCGTGGTCGCGGGCGGGCATCCGGGTGGCGCCCTTCAAGAGCCAGAACATGTCGAACAACTCCATGGTCTGCGAGGACGGGTCGGAGATCGGCCGGGCGCAGTACCTGCAGGCGCAGGCCGCCGGCGTCGCCGCATCCTCCCTGCACAACCCGGTTCTCCTCAAGCCCGGCTCGGACCGGCGTGCCTTCGTCGTCGTCCGTGGCAGTCCGGCTGGCGAGCTAACCGCTGGCGAGTACGCCACGGGGCGGGCCCACCTCGCCGCGGCTGCGTACGCGGCATACGAGGAGCTGCGCTCCAGTGTCGATCTCGTCGTCGCCGAGGGGGCCGGCTCCCCGGCGGAGGTCAACCTCCGGGCGGGTGACTACGTCAACATGGGGCTCGCCCGCAGGTTCGGGCTGCCGACGCTCGTCGTCGCCGACATCGATCGCGGCGGCGCCCTCGCCGCGCTCTACGGGACGTGGGCGCTGCTCGACGAGGCCGACCGGCGTCTCCTGCGTGGCTTCGTGGTCAACAAGTTCCGCAGTGCCCCTGCCGTGCTCGCCCCGGGCCTCGACGTCGTCACGGGGCGAACCGGGATGCCTTGGCTCGGGACGCTGCCCTGGCTCGATGACGTGTGGCTCGACTCCGAGGACGCCCTGTCCGTCGGTCGGTGGACCCCGGGCCGTACCGAGCACAGCCTGACCGTGGCTGTCGTGCGTTTCCCCCGGGTCTCGAACGCCACGGACGTGGACGCCCTGGCCGCGGAACCGGGGGTGCAGGTCCGCGTGACGACGGACCGGGACCTGTGCCGCGAGGCCGACCTGCTGGTGCTGCCCGGCTCGCGGGCGACGGTCTCCGACCTTGCCTGGCTGCGCCGGAGAGGGCTCGCCGACGTCGTGGTCGATCGGGCGGCCGGCGGCCGGGCGGTGCTCGGCGTGTGCGGTGGCTACCAGATGCTGGGCAGGACGATCGACGACCTCGTCGAGTCCGCCGCCGGGCAGGTGCCGGGTCTGGGCTGCCTGAGCGCGACGACGCGGTTCTCGCCGGAGAAGGTCCTCGCCCGCCCGCGGGGGGCGTGGCGCGGCCACCCCGTCGTGGGCTACCAGATCCACCACGGCATCGTGACGGCGGACCCGACCTTCCCCGGCGGCACGCACGAGGGGAGGACGTACGGCACGATCTGGCACGGGACCCTCGAGTGCGACGAGTTCCGCCGGGCGTGGCTGACCGATGTCGCGGCGGGGGCGGGGTCACCGTGGTCCCCCGATCCTCACGCGGCGCCGTTCGCCGCCCGCCG
>JBPCOG010000109.1:0-2543 GCA_051000455.1 Lapillicoccus sp.
GGGGTGATCGGCTTCCTCTTCGTCATCCTGTGGATCCCGGCCGGTGTGGGCCCGTTCAGCGCCGTGCTGATCCTCGCTCCCCTGTTCGTGGCGCGATGGGCCTTCGTGCAGTTCGGCGAGGAACAACGGGCGCACGAGCGGACGCTCAGCGCCCTGGTCGCCGCGGTCGAGGTCAAGGACCCGTACGCCGCGGGGCACAGCGGCCGTATCGCCCAACTCGCGGAGTGGATGGCCGAGCCGCTGGGGCTGACCGGGCAGCAGGCGCAGTCACTGCGGTTTGCGGCGATGCTCCACGACGTCGGCAAGGTCGCCGTGCCCACCCGCATCCTCCGGAGGCACGGCGGCCTTTCCGAGGCGGACCTGGCGGTCCTGCGCCTGCACCCGGAGCGCGGCGTCGAGATGGTGCGCGGGATCGACTTCCTCGCCGACTCCCTGGACGGGATACTCCACCACCACGAGCGCTTCGACGGACTCGGCTACCCGGCCGGCCTCGCGGGGGAGGACATCCCCCTGCAGGCGCGCGTGATCGCCGTCGCCGATGCGTTCGACTCGCTGACGGCGACGCGGCTGCACCGGGGCGCCCTGTCCTCCGACGCCGCAGTCTGGGAGCTGCAGTCGCGCACCGGGACGCAGTTCGACCCTGCCGTGGTCGCTGCCCTGGCCCGGGCACTCACGCGGCGTGAGTGGAGCCCCGACGAGCCCGGCGAGGAGGTCCTGGCCGCTCGGGCAGGGCTGTTCGACCACGACGACCCCAGCCAGGCGGACAGCCCGCGGCTGCAGGCGATCGCCGACGAGCGGAGTGGGTGGTGAGGCGCCGCTTCGCCGCTGTCCGGGCTCGGATCGACTTCGGCACCGTGCTGACGGCGGCCGCAGTGCTCATCTTCGTTCTCGCCGTTCCCATCGCGGGGGCCTCGTGGGCCGAGCAGGAAGCGGTCGACCTGACCACCATCGCGGCCTTCGCGGTGACCATCGCCGCTGGTGAGTTCTTCCGGGTGGTGCTCCCGGGGGCGCGGGAGAGCGCTCCCATGTCGCTCGCGGCGGCGTTCGCCTTCGCCATGACGTCCGAGGTGGGCTCCGGCGTGCGGGTGGGCTACGGGGCAGCGGTCGTCACGGTGGTCACCGCCATGGCCATGCTCCTCGGCGCCGTCCCGCGCCTCATGTCCGGGGCCGCCCTGCGGACCGAGGACATGGCTGCTCGGTTCCTCAGCGTCGCCGTCGCCTCAGTCCTGTTCCGCGAGGTGCCCTTCACGGCGGGACAGACCCTGCTCGACGCACAGCGGGGCGGGGGGCAGGAGCGGTGGGTGACCGCCATCTGGATGATCTTCGTGTCCGTAACCGCACTGGTGGCGAACGCCCTGCTCAACGCGGCGCGCACGGCCGCACGGGACCACGCGCCGCTGCGGCAGACGGTGGCGGACGAGTTCCGGCGGGCGCTCGGCCTCAGCACCGCCCTCGTGGCCACGGGAGCCCTCATCGCGCTCGCCGAGCGCCCCCTCGGGATCCTGGCCCTTCCGCTGTTTCTCGTGCCCCTGGTGCTCGCCACGTTCGCGGTGCGCCGCTACTACGAGGTTCGGGAGACCTACGGGCAGACGATCCGCACGCTGTCCCGGCTGACCGAGCACGGGGGATACACCCCTCCCGGTCACCCGGCCCGGGTGGCGAGGATCAGTGTCGCCATCGGCCGCGATCTCGGCATGTCGGAGCGGGACGCCCTGTCACTCGAGTATGCAGCGCTCCTGCACGACATCGGTCAGGTGGCGCTGCGCGAGCCCATACCCGGAGGGGCCACGGTGATGGCAGCGCCGGCCGACCAGGACCGCATCGCGCTCGATGGCGCGGAGATCGTCCGCAAGACCGGGGTGCTCGACGACGTCGCGGCCACGCTGGACAAGCAGGCGAAGCCCTTCCGGCAGGTCCGCGAGCTGCGACAGGACCTGCCGCTGGCCAGTCGCATCATCAAGGTGGTCAAAGCCTTTGACGACCTGGTGGGGGAGAGCACTGACCAGGGACGCGCGAACGCCGCGGTCGAGCGCATCCAGCTCGGCCTCGGTTACGAGTACGACCCCCGCGTCGTCGACTCGCTGACGAGGGTCCTCGCTCGCACTCCCTCATGACGTTTGGGCGACCTGCGTACTGGATGCGCCCTTCGCGAGACCATCTCCCCCGCAGACCAAGGGGAGCACGGTGACCCTCAGGAGACAGGCTGGTCCCACCGCCGCGCTGATGATGGCGGCGACCGGCTGGCTGCTGGCGGGGTGCACCCCAGTGGTGCAAGGGACACCGCTTTCCACGAGCCCGAGCCTGTCGAGCGCCACGGGAGAGGTGCCCCCCGGCGGACCGGCCAGGGACGGCGGCGACACCTTCGCTGTCATCGGTGACGTGCCGTACGGGCGGGAGCAGGTCGCTGCCTTCCCGTCGTGGATCGACCAGATCAATGACGGGTCGCCAGAGCTGGCCTTTCACCTCGGCGACATCAAGGACGGCTCGTCGCGGTGTGACGACGCGTACTACCGGCTGGTCAGGGCAGACTTCGACCGCTTCGC
>JBPCOG010000386.1:0-2647 GCA_051000455.1 Lapillicoccus sp.
TATGCCGTGTCGACCGCCCCCCGCAGGTGGTCGCCGACCACGCCGACGGCGTTGACCTCGTCGAGGTTGCCGTAGCAGGCCCCGTCCGGCAGGACGACGAGGTTCGCGGCGAACCGGTCCCCGCCCATGTGCGAGCACTCCCAGGTGCTCTCGGGCCACCGGCGCTGGAGGGCGGCGGCCACCGGCCGGCCCCGGACCGCGCAGCAGGCGTCGTGGACCCCGTGCGCGCAGACGAGCAGGAGCGAGGGCGACGGCCGCCAGGTGACGGGGTCGGCGCGGGCGTTCAGGGACGGGATCGCCCCGAGCAGGTCAGCGCCGGTGGACCATCGCCCCAGCACCGCCCGGCCGCTGTCGCCGTCGACGACGAGCCACCTGAGCCTGCTGCGCGAGCGTCGCCGGCCGTGGCGCCGGACCAGCAGTACCCGGGCGGCGCTGGCGGCCGCGGCGGCTCCGAGTGCCAGACCCTCGGGACCGTCGAGGGGCGGTGTTCGGGGCGCATCGAGCGACCATGGCCCGGGGTGCTCGATGAGCAGCCACCTGCGCGCGGGGGCCGCCGTCCCGGTGAGGGGGTCGCGCCGGGAGCGTGCCGCCTCCGCGCACCGGAAGGCGGCCGGCTGGCTGGGAGCAGTCACCGCCGGATGGTATGCGAGACCCCGCCGGTCACTGTTGCTCGGGCACGACGATGCCGCCGAGCAGCAGCCGGCGGGACAGCGTCGGGCCGAGGTCGGCGACCTCCGCCCGCCCGTCCGCCAGCAGGCGCCCCACGGCGGTCACCTCCTCGGCACCGAGGCGCAGCGGGCCCGCGCGACTGTCGAGCACGGCATACCCCTTGTGCTCGGTGAGCCGGGCGGCGAGGTGCGCCCGCAGCCGAAGCGCCGACCGGCCGCCGAGCTCGTCCGCTGCGCGCAGCTGCCGCACCGGGCCCAGCGGCGCCGGCCGCTGGGCCCCGCGCGCCCGAGCGGCCAGGGCTGCGCCCAGTGTCCCGGTCGCCACCTCGTCCACGGCCCGGTGCAGCGCGGCCCGCACGAGGTCCATGTCAGGGACCGCGTCCGCTGCACAGAGGTCGGTGCCGAGCGGGAGCGAGGCGCGGACTGCCGGGTCGGTGGTCAGGCCCGCCAGGGCGGCTGCGGCGAGCTCCTCGGCGACGGTGTACCGGGTCCAGGTGTGGACGCCGACGGTGAGGTGGACGCTGACCCCACCGAGCGCTGTTGCGGAGTGGAGGTAGCCGCGGGGGAGGTAGAGGCAGTCACCGGGTCGCATCGTCAGCTCCAGCAACGGTTCCCGGGCGGCAGCGGCCTCGATGGCGTCCCGCCGTGCCGTCCACGGCTGCCCGCGCAGCGGTGACTCGAGCACCGGTCCCCGCACCCGCCACTGCTTCTCCCCCGCGACCTGCAGGACGAAGACGTCGTGCACGTCGTAGTGGTCGCTGAACCCGGTGCTCTGCGGTGGGGTGACGTAGGCGTTGACCTGGACGGGGTGGCCGAGGTCCGCGGCGAGCTGCTGGGAGAACTCGGTCACCGGGAGCCAGGTGCGGTGCAGCCCCTGCAGCACCAACGTCGCGCCGTCGGCGAAGAGCCGCAGCAGCTTGTCGTCGCTCAGCTGGTCCGCGACCAGGGCCCCGATACCGCCGCCGCTGGTGAAGGCACCATCACCGAGGGTGCTGCCATCCTTGGCGACCCGCAGGAAGGGAGTCCGCAGCCCCCGCCGGGAGACGAGCTCGTCGGCGGCGTCGGGGCTGAACAGGTCCTCGAACGGCAGCGGAAGGCGGGCGGCCGGGCTGAACAGCGGTCTCCGGCCCCAGCACCCGGCGGCGAATCCCGGCAGGTCGGACCCGACGACCCGGCGCAGCGCAGAGTGCCCGCACACCGGTGCGGGCACTCCATGCGCTGGTGCAGCGGCCACTCAGAGGCTGTTGTCAGCCCCGCTGTCGGCGCCACCGTCGGCGCCACCGTCGGCGTCACCGCCGGAGGGGCCCCCGGTCGAGCCGGTGCCGCTGGTCGGTCCGGCCGATGCGGGGTCGGTTCCTGCCCCGCCGTCGGCGCCGCCGTCCTGGCCCCCGGCGTTCGCGCCCCCGTCAGCGGGGCCCTCGCTGCCCTCATCGGGGTCCAGCATCGGGTCCATGGGTGTCTCGCTCATGACTGCCTCCCTCTCCGGTGGTCCGCGGCGGCCATGACGGACGCCGTCGTCCTGTGTACGTCCTACCAGTGCCCGGGACCGCAGGCAACCAAACGCCGGACGAACAGCCGGGGTCCTACGCTTCGGCCATGCGGTTCCGCTCCCTCGCCCTGGCGACCGACGTGGCCCTCCTCGAGCTCGGTGGCAGCGTTGTCGAGGAGGGCGAGGACCACGTCATCGTCCGGACGCCACGCAACCCCCAGTACTGGTGGGGCAACTTCCTCGTCGTCAGAGCGCACTTCGAGGATGCCCAGCGCTGGGATGACACCTGTGTGGCGGCGTTCCCCGACAGCACGCACGTCGCGGTCGCCCTCGACGACGACGGCCCCGTCACCTCCGACCTCACGCTGTGCTGGATCCGGGCGGGCCTGCTCTACACGGCGAGCATCGCGCTGACCGCCGCCGAGCTGGCCGAGCCCCCGCACCCCCACCCCACAGCGGTATGCCGTCCGCTCACCTCCGACGCCGACTG
>JBPCOG010000133.1:0-4113 GCA_051000455.1 Lapillicoccus sp.
GCGGGCAGTCCGTACGCGTCGAGAACCAGGCACATCCGCTGCAGGGCCCGGCCGTGCTGAGCGTGATCGCTTGACACTACACCGGCCGAGCGCTTCACTGCCGAAGCGAGCAGCGCACGCTCAACCGGGCGTCCTGCCCGGCCGGAGGAGGCTCGCATGAAGCGCAGTGGTCGGTCTGCCAGGTCGGAATCGGCGTTCCGCAGCGCCCCGGCGCAGGACAAGCTCGTCCAGGGGCTCTCCCTCGGAGCGGTGAAGTGAGCAATGCGAGCACCGACCACCTGACTCCGCTGAGCAACGCCACGCTGGCCTCCCTGCCCGAGGCGGTCCCCGGCCCGACCTACGACCGCGGCGCGGTCAGCGTGGGGATCGTGCACCTAGGCGTTGGCGGCTTCCACCGCGCCCACGAGGCGATGTACGTCGACCGGCTGATGAACCGGGGACTGGCGATGGACTGGGGCATCTGCGGCGTCGGCGTCATGCCGCACGACCGGGGGATGAGGGATGCCCTCGGCGCGCAGGACTGTCTGTTCACCCTCGTTGCCAAGAGCCCCGACGGGACGGTCGAGCCGCGCGTCATCGGCTCGATCGTCGAGTACCTCTTCGCCCCGGACGACGCCGACGCCGTGGTCGAGCGGATGGCGGACCCGAGGGTGCGCATCGTGTCCCTGACGATCACCGAGGGCGGCTACAACGTCAGTGCGGTCAGCGGGGAGTTCGACCAGGCCAACCCGGACGTCCTTCACGACCTCGAGCCCGGAGCAGTCCCGAGAACCACATTCGGCCTCGTCACCGAAGCGATCGAGCGTCGACGCCGTCGTGGGGTGCCTCCCTTCACGATCGTCTCCTGCGACAACATCCAGGGCAACGGGGAGGTGGCCCGGCGCAGCTTCGCGGCGTTCGCCGCGATGCGCAGCCCCGAGCTCGCCGCCTGCGTCCGGGAGATGCACTTCCCCACCTCGATGGTCGACCGCATCACCCCGGCAACGACCGACGCCGACCGCGCCGAGCTCACCGAACGCTTCGGGGTGCAGGACCGGTGGCCGGTGGTGTGCGAGCCGTTCATCCAGTGGGTCCTCGAGGACAGCTTCGGCGCGAGTCGCCCACCGCTCGAGCAGGCAGGGGTCCAGGTCGTCGCGGACGTCGAGCCCTACGAGCTGATGAAGCTGCGGCTGCTCAACGCCAGCCACCAGGCGCTGTGCTACTTCGGCTACCTCGCCGGCTACCGCCTCGTCCACGAGGTCTGCCAGGACCACCTGTTCGCCGCGTTCCTCCGCGCGTACATGGACCGGGAGGGGTCGCCGACCCTCCCGACGGTCCCCGGCATCGACCTCGACGACTACAAGAGCACGCTCATCGAGCGCTTCTCCAACCCGGCGGTGCGCGACACGGTCGCCAGGCTCTGCGCCGAGAGCTCCGACCGGATCCCGAAGTGGCTGCTGCCCGTGATCCGCGAGAACCTCGCTGCGGGCCGAGACGTCACCCTGGCTGCGGCCGTGGTGGCCAGCTGGGCCCGCTACGCCGAGGGCGTGGACGAGCAGGGCGCCCCCATCGAGGTCGTCGACCAGCTGAGGGCCTCGCTGATGGCGAACGCCGGCCGGCAGCACGACGACCCGCTCGCCTTCGTCGCCAACCGTGACGTCTTCGGCGACCTCGTCGACGACGAGCGGTTCACCACGGCATACACGGCCGCCCTGGGCTCGCTGCACCGGGTCGGCGCCCGGGCGACGCTCGAGGCACTCATGGCCCAGCCTGCCCCGACGTGACGCCGGCGGGAGCAGCGGCCGACGGCCCGACGCTGGTCGCCGGGGTCGACAGCTCGACGCAGTCGACGAAGATCGTCGTCTGCGACGCCCGGGACGGCCGGGTGCTCCGCCAGGCCAGCGCACCGCACCCCGCCGGGACGGAGGTCGACCCCTGGCGCTGGTGGGAGGCGTTCGGCGCGGCCGCCGCTGGCGGCCTGCTGGACGGGGTCCGGGCCATCGCTGTCGGCGGCCAGCAGCACGGGATGGTGCTGCGCGACGAGTCCGGCGGGATCGTCCGCCCGGCCCTGCTGTGGAACGACACGCGCTCCGCGGACGCATCCGCCGACCTCGTCACCGAGCTCGGTGGACCTGGGCAGTGGGCGCAGGCGGTGGGCTCGGTGCCACTGGCCGCCTTCACCGTCGCCAAGCTCCGGTGGGTCGCCGAACACGAGCCGGAGCGCGCCGGGCGAGCCGTGTCCGTCCAGCTGCCGCACGACTGGGTCACCCTGCAGCTGCGCGGCGGGGACGCCGAGGAGGTCACCGACCGCGGGGACGCCTCCGGCACCGGCTACTGGTCGCCTGCGCAGGGCCGGTACCGCCCCGACCTGCTGCAGATCGCCTTCGGCCGGTCGCTGGGCACCCCTCGGGTGCTCGACCCCACGGAAGCCGCCGGTGTCACGCGTGGGGGCGCCCACGGCATACCCGAAGGTGTCGTGGTCGGGGCCGGGACCGGGGACAACATGGGCGCCGCCCTGGGGCTCGGGGTCGCGCCCGGGGACGTGGTGGTCTCCCTCGGCACCAGCGGGACCGCCTTCGCCGTCCACGCGGATCCCACCGCCGACCCCGGCGGCGAGGTCGCCGGCTTCGCCGACGCCACCGGTCGTTTCCTGCCACTGGTGTGCACGCTCAATGCCGCCCGCGTGCTGGGCGCCACCGCCGCGCTGCTGCGCACGGACCTCGACGAGCTCGACCGGCTGGCGCTCGCGGCCGCGCCCGGCGCGGGGGGCCTGGTGCTGGTGCCCTACCTCGACGGGGAGCGCACGCCGAACCTCCCGGCGGCGACCGGCAGCATCCGCGGACTCACGCGGGGTGCGATGACGCCGGAGAACCTCGCGCGCGCGGCAGTGGAGGGTATGCTGTGCGCCCTCGCTGACGGCGTGGATGCGCTTCAGGCACAAGGGGTTTCGGTTCGACGGGTCGTGCTCGTCGGCGGTGGGTCAAGGTCCGTCGCTGTGCAGCGGATCGCGCCAGACATCTTCGGTGCCCCGGTGACGGTGCCCGAGCCGGCCGAGTACGTCGCGCTCGGTGCTGCTCGCCAGGCGGCCTGGACCCTGGCCGCGGGGCTGGGGTCGCAGGGGTTGGAGGGGGCGCGGGCGTCGGACGGGGCGCGGGCGTGGGAGGGTGCGCCAGGGCACCCGTCAGGGCTGCCGGAGTGGCCGGTTGCCCAGACTGCCTCGCCCGACCCCGGGGCCCCCGAGGTCGCCGCCAGCGTCAGGGGTGCCTACCGGGAGGCGCGGATCTCGACGTACGGCGTCTAGCCCGGCCGTCTCGGGCAGCTCCTCCAGGGGCGGCGGCTGAGCGGTGGTTCTCTTGGCCGGTGCGGGGCTGTGGTCGTTGGCCGGGGGATACAGTCGGGCATGGGCCTCGAGGACGAGAAGTACCTGTCCGTGACCACCTTCCGCAGATCGGGTGCTGCGGTGACGACCCCAAGGTGGGTGGTGCCGCTCGAGCGCGGCCCGTTCGGGTTCTGGACGTCTTCGGCGACGGGGAAGGCCAAGCGGATGCGCACCAACCCCAGGGTGACCGTCCAGCCGTGCGACGTACGCGGCCGGGTCAAGCCCGGGACCGCCGCGCTGGGCGCGACCGCCGAGCTGGTCCGCTCCGGGCCCGACTTCGAGGCGATCCAGACCCGGGTCAAGGCGAAGTACGGGATCATGGTGCCGATCTCGAACCTGTTCAACACCCTTGGACACATCGGCAGGGGCAAGCACCCCTACGCCGACCTCGGGGTGGTGCTCACGCTCGAGCAGTGAGCCGTCGCTGCGGCGTCGAGGGCCGCCAGGTGGGGTTGCCGCTGTTGTATGGTGGTCGCGCGCCAGGGCGACCTGGCCATCCGCCTGCTGTCGCCCCGCATCTCGGGCCCGCAGGCCCGGCCAGGTAGCTCAGTTGGTACGAGCGTCCGACTGAAAATCGGAAGGTCGACGGTTCGACCCCGTCCCTGGCCACCACCCCAGCCGCAGGTCCCCTGTGCCATCATTCATTGTCGTCAGGATACAGATGAAAGCCGTGGCAGACGCACTCTGGCTGCGGGGTTCTGGGGTTGGCGCCCGACGGCAGCACACCTGCGGGGCTGCTCCCTCTTGAGCCGGCG
>JBPCOG010000286.1:0-7210 GCA_051000455.1 Lapillicoccus sp.
GTGTTCCACACCGTCATCAGCCGAACCGTGAAGTTCCCGGACGCCTCCCTGGCCGCCGAGCCCATCACCACCTACGCGTCCACCCATGGCGGCGCCGGCGCGTACCGTCAGCTTGCCCGAGAGCTCACTGCCCGTGGCGGGGCGGCCTGAGGCGATGACGGAGGGGCCTCTGGTCGGCGTTACCACTGCTCGGGCCGTCCGCAACGTCGCCGCGCGCGCGACGAGGGCCACCACCCCAGCGCCCGCCCCGGACCACCCGCGAACGACCCCCGGAGGCGTCTTCGCCCGTAGTCCGGCCGCTGCCCCCTTCGAGGTCCACCTCGATGTCTTCTCCGGGCCGTTCGACCTCCTGCTGGGCCTGATCTCCAAGCACAAGCTCGACATCACCGAGATCGCCCTGGCCAGGGTCACCGACGAGTTCATCGTCCACCTCCGGGCGGCATCGGAGACCGACACGGACTGGGACCTCGACCAGGCGTCGGACTTCCTCCTCGTCGCAGCCACCCTCCTCGACATCAAGGCCTCCCGCCTGCTCCCCCGAACGGGCCTGCAGGACGAGGACGACATGGCCCTCATCGAGGCGCGCGACGTGCTCTTCGCCCGGCTGCTGCAGTACCGCGCGTTCAAGGACATCGCGAGGACGTTCGGCGAGCGGATGGCCACGGCCGGACGCCTCACCGCCCGCCAGGCCGGCCTGGAGCCGCAGTTCGCCCGGCTGCTCCCCGAGCTGGTGATGGGCATCACCCCTGCGCAGCTGGCGATGGTCGCCGCGCGTGCCATGACGCCCCCGGTGCCGCCGAGCATCGGCGTCGAGCACCTGCACGCTTCGCCGGTCAGCGTCCGCGAGCAGGCCGTCCTCCTCGTCGACCGACTCAGGCGGGACAGGTCCGCGTCCTTCCGGACTCTCGTCGCGGACGCCGACAGCACCCTGGTCATCGTCGCCCGTTTCCTCGCCCTGCTCGAGCTGTTCCGGGAGGCGGCCGTCAGCTTCGAGCAGCCCGAGGCGCTGTCCGAGCTGACCGTGCGCTGGACCGGTGCCGACCGGGGCGAAATCGGGGTGGGCGGCGAGTTCGACCAGCCCGACCAGGCCGAGCCTCCCGACCAGGCGGAGCCTCCCGACCGGGCGGAGCCTCCCGAGCGGTCCCACCCGCCGGACTTGTCCAACCTGTTCGCCGATGCGGCCCGCGGGCCCGTCCCGGCGGACGCCGGGCGGCCGCCCCGCGTGCTGCGAGCGATCGGCAACCCTGGAGGAGAACGCGGTGAGTGAGGCCCCGCGCCGCCGTCGTGAGCCGGACCTGACCAGCCCGCTGCCGGACCGGGGGCTTGCCGAGGGCCCTGGCACCGAGGAGCAGGTGGCCTTCGACATCAACGGCTTCCCGGGCGGGGCCCGTTCCGCCATCGAGGCGGTCCTCATGGTCGTCGACGAACCCGTGGGAGAGATGGCCCTGGCATCCGCCCTCGAGCTGCCGGTGGAGGACGTGCGCGCCCACCTCGACGCCCTCGAGGAGGACTACACCCGTGGCCTGCGCGGGTTCTCGCTGCGCAACATCGGCGGGGGGTGGCGCATCTACAGCCGCTCGGACTACGCCCCGGTCGTCGAGAAGTTCCTCCTCGACGGGCGCCAGGCCAGGTTGACCCAGGCCTCCCTCGAGACCCTGGCCGTCATCGCCTACCGGCAGCCGGTCTCCCGGGCCCGGATCAGCGCGGTGCGCGGGGTCAACGTCGACGGGGTGGTGCGCACCCTGCTGACCCGCGGCATGATCACCGAGCTCGACGAGCAGGGTGACGGCGGTGCCGTCCTGTACGGGACCACGCCCTTCTTCCTGCAGCGGCTCGGCCTGAACTCGCTCGACGAGCTGCCGGCGCTCGCGCCCTTCCTCCCCGAGGTCGACGTGCTCGACGAGCTGGCCGAGCAGGGACGAGCATGAGGGGGCGCCCCGGCAGCGGCGCCCGCGGGACGGGTGGCAGCGGGGGCGCCCGGGGACCGCGGTTCGCCGGCTCGACGAGGAAGAGCCAGCCCACCAGGCTCCCCGACCGCCCGGCGGCACCGGCGGTTGACGTCCACGACCCGGACGGCGTCCGTCTGCAGAAGCTGCTCGCTGCCGCCGGTGTCGGGTCACGGCGCAGCTGCGAGAACCTCATCACCCAGGGACGGGTGGAGGTCGACGGGCACGTCGTCACCGAGCTGGGAGTGCGCATCGACCCGGTCCGCCAGAGCGTTCACGTCGATGGCGTCCGGGTGCAGCTCGACGAGTCGCGCGTCTACCTGGCGTTCAACAAGCCGCTGGGTGTCGTCTCGACGATGAGCGACGAGCTCGGACGGCCGTCCATCGCCGACTACGTGGGCAACCGCCCGGAGCGGCTCTTCCACGTCGGCCGCCTCGACTCCGACACCGAGGGACTGTTGCTGCTCACGAACGACGGCGACCTCGCGCACCGGCTGCAGCACCCGGCATACGGGGTGCTCAAGACCTATCTCGCGCAGATCCCGGGCCCGGTGCCGCGCGACCTCGGCAAACGGCTGAGGGAGGGAGTCGACCTCGAGGACGGACCGGTCGCCGTCGACTCGTTCAAGGTCGTGGACTCCGCGCCGGGCAAGGCCCTCGTCGAGGTCGCGCTGCACGAGGGACGCAAGCACGTCGTGCGCCGCCTCCTCGACTCCGTCGGACATCCGGTTGCGACCCTGGTGCGCACCGACGTCGGCCCGATCCGGTTGGGGGACCTCAAGTCCGGGCGGACCCGCCGACTCAGCCAGGACGAGGTCGGCAAGCTGTACGCCGCGGCGGGCCTGTGACCCGGGCGACCGCCACCGTGTCCGCCCCGGCTCGGTAACCTTGCCGACGTGAGTACCCACGTCCGTGTCGTCGGCACCGGTCTCATCGGAGCAAGTCTCGGGATCGCATTGTCGCGCAAGGGCTTTCGGGTCTCCTTGGACGACCCTTCCCCGACGGCCGTGCGGCTGGCGAGGGATCTCGGCGCCGGGGAGCTGGCAGCCGACTCGGTGGATGCTCCAACCGTCGTCGTCGTCGCGGCCCCACCCGACGTCGCGGCCGACGTCGTGCTCGATGCCCTGAAGCGTTGGCCGGACGCACTCGTGACCGACGTCGCCTCGGTCAAGGCCGCGGTCCTGGAGGGCGTCCGGGCTGGCGGAGGCGACACCACCCGCTACGTCGGGTCCCATCCGATGGCCGGCCGGGAGCGCTCCGGCGCCATGGCGGCCCGAGCCGACCTGTTCCATGGCCGCGCCTGGGTCGTCGTCCCCAATCCGGACAGCCGGTCTGACGCGGTCGAGGCGGTCACGCGGATCGCCGAAGCGGCGGGGGCGGCAGTCACCGTGATGGACGCTGACGACCACGACCGGGCGGTGGCCGTCGTGTCACACCTGCCACAGGTGGCCGCCAGCCTCGTCGCGAGCCAGCTTCGCGAGCTCGGCGAGCCGTCTGTCGCGCTGGCCGGACAAGGACTGCGCGACCTGACCCGGATCGCTGCCAGCGACCCCCGGCTCTGGACGCAGATCCTCGCGGGCAACGCCACAGCCGTCCGCGACGTGCTCCACCGGGTGCAGGACGAGCTCACCGAGCTCATCGGCGCGCTGGACCTGCTCGAGACGGGCGGGGGAGCCGGCGCGCTCGCCGTCGTCAGCCGCACGCTCGGCAACGGGAACGCCGGCCAGGCGCGCATCCCGGGCAAGCACGGTGCCGCGCCCACGGCATACACGACGGTGGTGGTGGTCGTCCCGGACCGTCCGGGCGCGCTCGCGCAGCTGTTCACGGACATGGGCAATGCGGGGGTCAACCTCGAGGACCTGCACCTCGAGCATGGGCTGGGCCAGCCGTTCGGTCTTGCCGAGGTATCGGTCCTGCCGTCGGCGGGCGAGCGGCTGCTCGCGGTGCTGAGCGACGGCGGTTGGCGCGTCCACGACTGAGGCGGCCGCGACCCGACCCCTCCAGTCCCGCTAGGCTCCCGGACCATGCGCGTCCCCTCCGGCGGTCTCGGTGACGGCGGTCTCGGTGACGGCACCGAGCAGCTGGTGGTGGCGATCGACGGACCCTCCGGGTCCGGCAAGTCGAGCGTCTCGCGCGCAGTGGCCGACGCCCTCGGGGTCGGCTACCTCGACGCCGGCGCGATGTACCGCGCGCTCACCTGGTGGTGTCTCGAGCAGCGAATCGCCCTCGACGACGCAGAGGCCGTGGCGCAGGCGGCGGTGACGCTGCCACTCGAACTCGGGCTCGACGCCCGGCGACCCATCGTCCGGGTGGGTGGGCGGGATGTGACGCAGGCCATCCGCGAGACGGGGATCTCGCTCGCCGTATCAACCGTCGCACTGAACCCGGGCGTGCGCGCGACACTCCGGTCACGGCAGCGGGCTCTGATCGCCGAGGCCGTCCGTCGGACCGGGGGGGTCGTCGCGGAGGGTCGGGACATCACCACCGTGGTGGCCCCGGACGCCGACGTGCGGATCCTGCTCACAGCCAGTGAGCGCGCGAGGTTGACCAGACGCGCCATGGAGCTGCACGGCGACACCGACGACGCGAGCGTGTCGGCCACCCGTGACGAGGTGCTTCGTCGCGACCAGGACGACTCGACCGTCTCGCAGTTCACCCACGCGGCCGCCGGGGTGACGACGCTCGACACCTCAGCGCTCGACCTCGGGCAGTCGGTCGCAGCCGTGCTCCGCCTCGTGCGCCACGTGACCGCGGGCCGCTGCGGCTGAGCCAGGGCCCTCTTGGAGTCGGGAGGACCGCCGGCCGTGAGAGACAATGGGTGCTTCGGCAGCCCTGCCCCCCGCCGCCCAGAACTCGACTACCCACCACCGAACGAGGACCTCAGTGAGCGACACCACCGAACCGACCAGCCCCGCCGCGACGGCCGACGACGGCCGCCTGGTGGAACGCGCGCTGCGGGTGGGCCTCGACGCCTTCGAGCTCAGCGAGGAGGACCGCGCCCTCCTCGAGGGCGAGGGTCGCGACGGGGAGGACGAGGACGGCGCGGGCCCGCTGCCGGTCGTCGCCGTCGTCGGCCGTCCCAACGTCGGCAAGTCGACCCTCGTCAACCGCATCCTGGGGCGGCGCGAGGCGGTCGTCGAGGACGTGCCGGGCGTGACGCGTGACCGGGTGGCCTACGACGCGGAGTGGGCCGGGCGACGGTTCACGCTCGTCGACACCGGCGGGTGGGAGGTCGGCGCGTCCGGGATCCACCTGCGCGTGGCCGAGCAGGCCGAGGTCGCCATGGACCTCGCCGACGTCGTGATGTTCGTCGTCGACGCCACGGCCGGGGCCACCGACACCGACGAGGCGGTCGTCAGGCTGCTGCGTCGATCCGGCAAGCCCGTCGTCCTCGTGGCCAACAAGGTGGACGACCAGCGGACCGAGGCGGATGCCTCCGCACTGTGGAACCTCGGTCTCGGCCAGCCGTGGCCGGTCTCGGCACTGCACGGCCGGGGAAGCGGTGACGTGCTCGATGCCGTCCTGGACGTGCTGCCCCCGGTTTCCGGCGTGGGTGACGCGTACCGACGCGGCGGCCCTCGCCGGGTCGCCCTCGTCGGCCGTCCCAACGTCGGCAAGTCCAGCCTGCTCAACAAGCTCGCAGGCGAGGAACGATCCGTCGTCGACGAGGTGGCCGGCACGACCCGAGACCCGGTCGACGAGATGGTCGAGCTCGGCGGCAGGAGCTGGCGGTTCGTCGACACCGCCGGGATCCGGCGTCGTGTCCACCAGACCCGCGGCGCGGACTTCTACGCCTCGCTGCGCACCCAGACCGCCTTGGAGAGGGCCGAGGTGGCGGTAGTGCTGGTCGACGCCGAGCAGACGATCGCCGAGCAGGACATCCGCGTCATCCAGCAGGTCATCGACGCGGGCCGAGCACTGGTCGTCGCGTACAACAAGTGGGACACCCTGGACGAGGAACGCCGGTACTACCTGGAGCGCGAGATCGAGCGTGAGCTCGTTCAGATCCCGTGGGCGCCCCGCGTCAACCTCTCGGCGCGCACCGGACGGCATCTCGACCGGCTCGTGCCCGCGATCGAGACAGCGCTGCGCTCCTGGGACAGCCGCGTCTCGACCGGGCGCCTCAACGCCTTCCTCGGGGAGGTCGTCGCCGCGCACCCGCACCCGGTGCGGTCCGGCAAGCAGCCGAGGATCCTCTTCGCGACGCAGGCCGCGACCCGTCCGCCGCGCTTCGTGATCTTCGCATCCGGCTTCATCGAGGCCGGCTATCGCCGTTTCCTGGAACGGCGCCTGCGGGAGCAGTTCGGGTTCGAAGGAACGCCGATCGAGGTATCGGTGCGGGTCCGGGAACGTCGCGGCAAGTAGGCTTTCGCGCGGAGGCGAGCACCCGGCATCCCGGTTGGGAGCACGGGTATGCCGTGCGATAAAGTTTCGTCGCTCTCTCGCCTCTCGAGAGCAGCCACGGGCTGTGGCGCAGCTTGGTAGCGCACTTGACTGGGGGTCAAGGGGTCGCAGGTTCAAATCCTGTCAGCCCGACTGGATAAAGTCGCAGGTCAGAGGCGGTTTCAGAGCGATCCGGGACCGCATCCGACGTTGTCCGGGCACCGTCTGACCACCATTCTTGACCACCATTATCCGTCGAGCGCTGCCCCGAGCGCGTCCATCGCCTGGGCCGAGACGTCCGGGGAGACGTGCCCGTAGATGTCGCCCGTGATGCTCACCGAGAAGTGACCGAGGATTTCCGAGACCACCTTCAAGGGGTCCCGTGGATCAGCATCACCGTTGCCGCCGAGTGCCGCAGCGTGTGCAGACCGACCCCTGCAAGCCCCGCCTTGTCCGCAGCAACCTTGAGCGCCCTAAGCGCGTTCCGGGGGTCGCACGGCTGGCCGCTCCCGGTCGTGAAGACGTAGTTCGTCTGCACCCACACCGACCCCGCCTTCAGCCGGTCCTTCTTCTGCTCGACCCGCACGCCTTGGAGGATGCGGGCTGTCGTGGGGGACAGGTGGAGCACCCGCTTCGACTTCGCCGTCTTCGGCTCCGTGACGACCAGCTCACCGTCCACCCGGGCGAGCGTCCCGCGAACCCGGATCAACGCCTTGTCGAAGTCCACGTCCGACCAGCGCAGCGCAAGCGCCTCGCCTCGACGTAGACCGGTGTTCACCAGCAGCTCGAACAGTGGTGCGTATCGGCTGCCCTGGGCCTGCCCGAGCAGGCACTTCACCTGAGCCGGGGTCAGGTGCCCGGCCTCCTTCGTGGTCACCTTG
>JBPCOG010000320.1:0-12351 GCA_051000455.1 Lapillicoccus sp.
GATCGGCGTCCTCACCACCGTCTTCTCCGGCTCCGCGCGAGCGGTGTTCCTCAAGGACAGCATCGCCACCGGGTTGATCGGGGTGGTGATGCTCGTGGCGTTGCTGTTCGGCCGGCCACTGACCTTCTAACTTGGTCGCCGGTTCGCCACCGACGGCTCGAAGGTGCAAGGAGATTGGTGGGACGGGCTCTGGCAGTATCCGACCTTCCGGGCCGTGCAGCGCCGGCTCGGGGCGGTGTGGGGCGGCAGCCTTTCTCGGCGAGGCAGTGGTCCGCGCCGTGCTCACCTGGAAGCTGGGCACCTCGGCCATGGTGGTGGTCAACAACGTGGTGCCGTACGTCGTGATCGCGGCGCTGGTCTTCTACAGCATCAGCACCGGCCGTCGTGCGCAGGCGGCGGCCCAACGACGCCACGGCGACCAGGCCGCGCCGCCCACTGCACCTGCCTGACCGCCAGGTCGCCCGATGGGCGATCGGCTGCGGCCTCGATCGCGGCCCGGATCTCCTTGTCCTGCGTGCGGTCACCGAGGACTCCACGCCCAGTGTGACCGCGGTGCCGAGCACGGCCCTGCTGTAGAAGGCGCTGTCGGCGCGCACCGTCAGCTGCCCGACGGCACTGTTGTTATCCGCGTCCCACACAGCGAGGATTCCTGCGTGAGTCAGTTGAAGTCCATCAGGGTCGGCGATGTCGACCTCGAGACCGAGGTGTTGGGCGATGGCGAGCCCGTCTTGCTCATCCAGACTGCCCTCACCGCGGATGAGCTGCGTCCGTTGGCCGAGCAGGTGGTCCGGAGAGGCGGCTATCAGGCGATCCTCTATCACCGTCGCGGGTACGCCGGTAGTGGGTGAAGTCGGACTGCCAGCATTCGTTGGGCTGGGAGGCTTCGAAGCGGATGTAGGAGGACTTGGGACGCTTCTTCGGTTCGGGCACGACCAGGCCGCGTGCGGCCAGCTGCCGGGCCACGGTGGCCCGGGACACGGTGAGGTCGTGGTGGTGGGCCAGGTGCCAGGCGATGGTCTCCGGGCCGGCGTCCAGACCTGCTTGGCCAGTTCCTTGCGCAGCCGCACGATCAGGTCGACAACCTCGGGCGGGGTCGCGTTCGGGTTGGAGGCCGGGCGCCGGGAGCGGGGCTCGAAGACGGCCTCACCCTCGCGGCGGCAGCGGGTCAGCAGCTCGTAGAGCCACGACGTCGAGACGCCGTACTGGGCGGCGACTTCACCGACAGGACGGTCCCCGACCACCACGGCGGTGATCAGCAAACGAGTGGATGTCATACCCCGCAGGCTCAGCATCCAGCGCGGTGGATTCCGGGATCTCGCGAGACATCACTCCGGCATGTCGTGAGACACCTGTCCGGGATGTCCTGAACCAGCACACTTCACCCGCCACCACGCGATCACCACGGCGAGGCGCGCAGCGGGCGGCACGGGCGACGGGTCAGAGCGGCCAGGACTGTTGCGTCCAGGCCGCGTCCCAGAACATCCACTCGTACCGGGAAGCAGTGGCGAACGCCTGGTGCATTCGCGCGATCGTCGCGGTGCCGGACTGTGCCGCGAGGCGGTCGACGATCGCCTTGGCGCGCGCCGTGGCGGCGACGAACCCGGGGTCCCCGTAGGTGGCGATCCAGTCGGCGTAGGGGTGGGCCGTGACCTCACTGGTCCGGGCCCTGAGCCGGGCGCCCACGTCTTCGTAGATCCAGAAGCAGGGCAGGATCCCCGCAGCAAGAGCCGGGTAGCAGCCGCTGGAGGCGAGGGAGACGAGGTAGCAGGTGTAGGCCGAGCAGGTCGGCGACTTCGGGATGGCGGCGAAGTCCGCGACGTGCGCGGCGTGCAGCGCTCGTTCCACGAGGATGGCGGTGATGGCGCTGTTCGCCCAGAAGATCAGCTCGTCCGGGTCGTCGGCCTGTCCTGCGGCCATCGTCAGGACGCGCGCGAACTCGAGCAGGTAGTGGGCGTCCTGGGCCATGTAGTGGACGAAGGAGGGCCCGGGCAGGGTGCCGTCCTGCAGGCCGGTGAGGAACGGGTGCTCCTCGATGGCGCTGCGGATGGGGGCGATCCGTTCCCAGGCATCGGCGGTGAAGCTCATTCAGCCGCTCCAGATCTGGTGGAAGTGGTGGACCGGCCCGTGTCCATGACCGATCTCGAGGGCATCAGCCGCGGCCAGGGCGCCGGTCAGCCACGCCTTGGCGTCCGTGGCGGTCACCGCCCAAGAGTCCCGTTGCGGTCGCAGCGCCGCCAGGGCTGAGGACAGGGTGCATCCGGTGCCGTGGGTGTTGACGGTGCGCACCCGGGGCGTCCTCAGCTCCACCAGGGCCTCGCCCTCCGCGAACACGTCGACGGCCTCGTCGCCGTCCTCGAGGTGCCCGCCCTTGAGCAGGACCCGCGCGGCACCGGCCTCCCGCAGGGCCACCGCCTGTGACCGCATCTCGGCCACTGTCACCGCGGCTCGGACGTCGAGCAGGATGCCTGCCTCCGCGAGGTTCGGGGTCACCACGGAGCAGAGGGGCAGCAGCGCCCGGACGGCCGCCACGGCGTCGTCCTCGAGGAGCCGGTCGCCGCTGGTGGCAACCATGACCGGGTCGAGCACGACGGTCCGATGCGGGTGCGCGCGCAGGAACCTACCGACCGCCTCGGCCAGATCCGCGGTGGCGAGCATCCCGACCTTCACCGCGTCGAAGCGCACGTCGCTGACCAGCGTCTCGAGCTGCAGGACCACGAACGCCGTCGGTACCACGTGGATCCCGCTCACACCCCGGGTGCTCTGCGCGGTCAGCGCGGTGACGACGCTGGTGCCGAACGCGCCGAGCGCGCTGAAGGTCTTCAGGTCTGCCTGGATGCCGGCGCCACCGGACGGGTCGCTGCCCGCGATGGTCAGGGCCACCGGGGGTCGCGTCATCGGCGGACTCCCTGACTGCCCTGGCTGCCGCTCAGCTCGCGACGGGCGCGACCGGCGCGTCCGGCGCGACCTCGCCCTCCGGGAGGTAGACGGACTTGCCCAGCTCGAGGAACTGCCGGGACTTCTCGGCCATGCCGTCCTCGACCTGCTCGGCGGTCAGGGCGAACCGGTCCCGGACGTCCTGGCTGATCCTCATCGAGCAGAACTTCGGGCCGCACATCGAGCAGAAGTGTGCCGTCTTGGCCCCTTCGGCGGGCAGGGTCTCGTCGTGGAAGGACTCAGCTGTGTGCGGGTCGAGCGAGAGCGCGAACTGGTCCCGCCAGCGGAACTCGAACCGCGCCGTGGACAAGGCGTCGTCCCAGTCGCGGGCATGCGGGTGGCCCTTGGCGATGTCGGCGGCGTGGGCGGAGAGCTTGTAGGTGATGACGCCGGTCTTGACGTCGTCGCGGTTGGGCAGGCCCAGGTGTTCCTTGGGCGTGACGTAGCACAGCATCGCCGTACCGTGCATGGCGATGGTGGCCGCGCCGATGGCCGAGGTGATGTGGTCGTAGCCGGGCGCGATGTCGGTGGCGAGCGGGCCGAGCGTGTAGAACGGTGCGCCGTGGCACCACTCCTGCTCGAGGCGCACGTTCTCCTCCACCAGGTTGAGCGGGACGTGACCCGGGCCCTCGACCATCACCTGCACGTCGTGCTCCCAGGCCCTGCTGGTCAGCTCGGCGAGGGTGCGCAGCTCGGAGAGCTGGGCCTCGTCGTTGGCGTCGGCGACCGCGCCGGGACGCAGCCCGTCACCGAGGCTGAAGGAGACGTCGTAGCGGGCGAAGATCTCGCAGAGCTCCGCGAAGTGGGTGTAGAGGAAGTTCTCCTCGTGGTGGGCGAGGCACCAGCCGGCCATGATCGCGCCGCCGCGGCTGACGATGCCGGTGACGCGTCCGGCCGTGAGTGGCACGTAGCGAAGCAGCACCCCCGCATGGACCGTCATGTAGTCGACGCCCTGCTCGCACTGCTCGATGACGGTGTCCCGGAAGACCTCCCAGCTGAGCATGTCGGCCTCACCGTTGACCTTCTCCAGCGCCTGGTAGATCGGGACCGTTCCGATCGGCACGGGCGAGTTCCGGATGATCCACTCACGGGTGGTGTGGATGTCGTCCCCGGTGGACAGGTCCATCACGGTGTCGGCACCCCACAGCACCGCCCAGCTCAGCTTGTCGACCTCCTCCTGGATGGACGAGGTGACCGCCGAGTTCCCGATGTTGGCGTTGACCTTGACGAGGAACCGGCGCCCGATGATCATCGGCTCGGCCTCGGGGTGGTTCACGTTCGCCGGGATGATCGCGCGGCCCGCCGCGACCTCGGACCGGACGAGCTTGACGTCACATCCCTCCCGGACCGCCACGTACTCCATCTCCGGCGTGACGACGCCGTGCCGCGCGTAGTGCATCTGGGTCACCGTGCGACCCTCGACAGACCGGCGCGGGTCTCGCCTCTGCCCCTGCCACCGCCGCGAGGCGCTGCCCCGGCGAACGGCCGCGCGACCGTCGTCGAGCAGCTGGGGCTCGCGACCGGCATACCCCTCGGTGTCCTGGCGCTCCTCGATCCAGCCCCGCAGCAGCGGCGGCAGCCCGATCTCCGGGTCGCTGCCCGGCCCGGCGGTCGTGTAGCGGTCGAAGGTCTCGCCGTTGGTCAGCTCGACGCGGGTGAAGGGCACCTGGACGTCCGGGCGCGGTCCCGTCCTGTGGACGGTGCGGTGTGACGGGTGGATCTGCTGGCTGCTCATCGGTTGGTCCATTTCTTGGGGGTGGGTGGACAGGACTGGGCGGAAGGTCTGTGCGGGCACGCCGGACGGGGCTGTCAGTGGCCCACCTCGGCCAGGAGCCGGCGCACGACGGCGCCGGGGTAGTCAGCCCGCATCACCTCGCCCATCACCGCGATCCCGTGGGCTCCGGCCTGCCGCGCGGCGCCGGCCAGGGTGGGGTCGATCCCGCCCAGGGCGAGGACGGGCGTCGTCCCCGCCGCCTTGACGGCGCGTCGGACGCCTTCGGTGCCGATCGCCGGCCCGTATCCGGGCTTCGAGCTGGTCGCCGCCACGGGGGAGATGGTCAGGTATGCCGTGCCCGCCCCGGCCGCCCGGCGGACCTCGGAGCAGCTGTGGCAGGAGCGGCCAACCAGCGCCGGCGCGTCCTCCGGGGCCCGCTGCCCGGCGGCGAGATGGATACCGTCGGCGCCGGGGAGGAGCTGGCGCGCCGAGACGGTGAGCGCCCCGGTGGCGGCGGTGTGCGCGACGAGGGCCACGCGCTGGCTCGCGGGCAGGTCGAGCTCGCGCACGACGACGGCGCCCGCCCCGGACTCGACGCAGCGCTCGATGACGTCCTCGAGGCGGCGCCCGTCGGGGAGCTGGGTGCGGTCGGTGAGGACGAAGAGCCGTGGAAATATCACACCTGCACCCGCCCGTGCATCGGGCTCGAGGCGCGGGCCGTGCTCTGGCGAGGGATCCGCCCGGCCTGCCGTGCGGCATACCCCGCCTGGACGGCGAGGCGCATCGCGACGGCCATGGTGACCGGGTGGTCGGCCCGCGTGATCGCCGTGGCTGCGAGGACCGCGTCGCAGCCGAGCTCCATCGCGAGGACGGCGTCGGACGCCGTGCCGATGCCGGCATCGAGGATCACCGGCACGTCGACAGCCGCCCGGAGCGCCTGGATGGCGTGCGGGTTCCGCAGGCCGAGTCCCGACCCGATCGGTGACCCGAGCGGCATGACCGCGGCGCAGCCCACGTCGACGAGCCGTCGCGCGACGACCGGGTCGTCCGTCGTGTACGGCAGGACGGTGAAGCCTTGCGAGACAAGGGTCTCCGCAGCTTCGAGCAGCTCTACGACGTCGGGCATGAGGCTGACCTCGTCGCCGATGACCTCGAGCTTGACCCAGTCGGTGCCGAGCGCCTCGCGGGCCAGCTGGGCGGTCAGGACGGCTTCGCGCGCGCTCAGGCAGCCTGCGGTGTTGGGCAGGACCGGTGTTCCGCTCTCCCGCAGCGACGTCAGCAGCGAACCGTCGCCCGTGTCGCCCGACCGGCGCATCGAGACGGTGACCAGCCCGGGCCGGGCCTCGTCGACCACTCGGCGGATGGTCTCGATGTTCGTCAGGCCACCGGTGCCGACCCAGAGCCGGCTGCCCAGCGCGACGTCCCCGATCTGCAGGGCGGGGGGCTCGGTCATCTCAGCCGCCCTGCATCGGCATGACGATCTCGACCCGGTCCTGCTCGGTGAGCGGCGTTGCCGGCCACTCGACCGCGCGGACGACGGCGCCGTTGAGTGCGACGGCGGTGCCGGCGGCCGGCCGTTCCGCGGCGAGCGTGGCGAGCGTGGCGCCGGTGGGGACGTCGCGCGGCTCGCCGTTGATGGTGATCCTCATGAGGGCCTCCGTGCGGTGGTGGGCTCGAATCTCGTGGACAGGAACGGGAGGACGACGTCCGGGACGGGCGTCCCTTCGACGTGGGCGCGGACGGCCTGCGCGGTCACCGGCGCGAGCAGCACACCGCTGCGGTAGTGGCCGGCCGCGACGATCCGGGTGCCGCGTTCATCGGTCACCGGCCCGATGAGCGGGCCGTTGTCGGGCGTTCCCGGACGGTCCCGGGCGAGGACCTCGAGGATCTCCGCGCGGTCCACACCGGGGACGAGGCGCCGCGCGGCGTCGAGGATCCGCGCGACCCCGCCGACCGTCGGGACCGGCTCCCCGGCGTGCTCCTCCTCGGTCGCCCCGACGACGACCTCACCCCCGGCGCGGGGCACGAGGTAGACGGGCCACCCATGCACCCAGCCGCGGACCACCCTGGCCGGCGGGTCGTCCATGCGGGTGCGCAGGATCTCACCGCGGACGGGCCGGGTGTGCGCGGCCGCCGTGCCGGTGGCCTCCACCACGACATCGGCCGGGTATGCCGTGCCCGCCCCGGTGACGACGCCGCCAGCGGCCTGGGTGGCGCGCTCGCGCACCAACCGGTCACCGACCCGGGCGAGGAGGGCCTCGGCCACCCGACGCGGGTTGACCTGGTGGTCGTCCGGGAGGAGGACCCCCCCGGCCGTCCGGCTGGACACGGTCGGCTCGGCCTCCCGCAGGGCGCACCGGGAGAGGACCTCGGCGGCCAGGTCGTGCTCGCGCAGCAGCTGGACGCACCGGTGCACCGTCCGGAGGTCGTCGTGGTCGTGGCCCACGAGGACCGTGCCCTGGGGCCGGTAGTCGACCTGGGGGCCGAGCCGGGCGGCATACCCTCTCCACATCGCGGCGGACGCGAGCCCGAGCCGCAGCAGCGCCGACTCCCCGTGCCAGGCCTCCGCCTCGGGTGCGAGCATCCCGGCCGCGGCGTAGGTGGCCCCCCGGGCCGGGGTGGGGTCGAAGACGCGCACGTCGTGTCCGGCGCGGAGCAGCTCCTCGGCGCAGGCGAGGCCGATGATGCCGGCACCGATGACCGCGACCCTCATGCTGCGCGCACGGCCTCGACGATCTCGCGGGCCGCGCGTGCGGGATCTGGGGCCCGGGAGATCGCGGCGACGACCGCGACGCCGTGGGCGCCGGCGGCCATGACCTCGGGGATGCGCTGCAGGGTGATCCCGGCGACGGCGACCACGGGCAGGAAGGCCGCGGCCGACCGGACCGCCGCGAGGCCGACTGGGGCGGGAAACCCCTGCTTCGTGCTGGTCGGGTAGACCGGTCCGACGCCGGCATAGTCGGCCCCCTCGTCGCGTGCCTGCCGGGCGTGCTCGTCGTTGCGGCAGGTGCCCCCGACGAGGAAGGCAGCAGGCACCAAGCGGCGAACCACGCGGACGGGCAGGTCTGCGAGCCCCAGGTGGACGCCGTCCGCGTCGGCAGCGAGGGCGACGTCGAGCCGGTCGTTGACGATGACCGCCGCCCCGAGCGGGCGGACCCGCGCAATGACACTGCTTGTGAGGTCGAGCAGGGCGCGGTCGGTAGCGTGTTTAGCCCGGATCTGGACCGCGTCGACGCCCGCGCGCACGGCGGCCTCCAGCAGGTCGAGCAGCCCGCGGACCCGGGCGTCGGAGAGGGGCTCGCGGGCCGTCGACGTCGCGACCGCGAGGGACAGGTCGGTGATGCAGTGGATCCGGGGCACCATGGCCGCTCCTCGCTTCCTTCGCCGGCATGACCCGGATCAGGTTCGACGGTCGGGGCGACATCAGCCCCTTCTCAGCCCACTGTCATGGGCTCCCGTGGTGGAATGCGCAGACCATACCACTGGACCATGAGGGGCGAACCGCAGGTCTGCAGTCCCCGGGCGGCCCACCCACGAGCCCAGCAGCCTCAGGGTGATGACGTACGGTGAGGCATGGCCCGACAATGGCGCTGGGTGGTCGTCCTCATCGGTGTCGGGGCCCTGGTCGCGACGCCCTCGCTGGTCGCGTTGCTCCCCGGTCGCGCCGCACCCATCGGCGCCTCCGAGCTGCTCGGGCGGATCAGCCGCTCGGCCGACACGCCCTACTCCGGGTACGCCTCGGCGAGCGGCGGCCTCGTCCTGCCGGTCACGGGCCAGTTCGGCTCCGTCGCCGACCTGCTGGGCGGCCCGACCCGCTTGCGCGTCTGGTGGCGCGGGGCACGGGACTGGCGGGTGGACAGCATCGCGGCGACGGGCGAAAGCGGGCAACACCGCACCCCGACCGGCCTGTGGACCTGGGACTACGAGGACAACCGGGCCACGGTCGACCGGAGCCTGCTGGATCCTCCCCTGCGCCTGCCGGTCGCCGCTGACCTGTTGCCCCCTGCTCTGGCCCGCCGGATGCTCACCGCCGCCACCAGCACCGAGGTGACGTCGCTGCCGCCTCGGCGGGTCGCCGGCCGGGACACCCAGGGGCTGCGGCTGCGGCCGGCTGACCCCCAGACGACCATCGGCCACGTGGACGTCTGGGCGGACGCCGGGTCCGCGATCCCCCTCCGGGTGGACGTCGTCGGGGCCGGGAGCACCGTCCCCACGATTTCGTCGGAGTTCACCGACTTCAGCACGGACGTGCCCGAGGCGTCGGTCACCGCGTTCTCCCCGGCAAACCTGGCATGGGTGAGTCAGCGAGGCCCGACGGACGTCGTGACGCTGCTCTCCCGCTTCCGTGGCATCGCGCCGCCGGCGACCCTCGCCGGCCTCGCGCTCAACGACGCCTTGCGCCCGGACGGGGCGATCGGGGTCTACGGGCGCGGCGTGACGGAGCTGGTCGCCCTCCCGCTGCCAAAAGGGCAGGGGGGAGACCTGCGCCGTCAGCTCGCTGCCGCGCCGGGGACCGCCGACACGCCGGCCGGCCTGCAGCTGTCGGTCGGACCGCTCCACCTGCTCCTGGGCACGCAGGACGAGCTCGGCACCGCCTGGCTGCTCGTCGGGACCGTGACCGCGGACACCATGGTGGCGGCGGCGGGGGAGCTGCGGCACCCCGCACGAGCGGCGCCATGATCCGCACCGAGGGGCTGACCAAGCGCTTCGGTGCGCTGAGCGCGGTGGACGACGTCGCGCTCGACGTGCGGCGGGGCGACATCTACGGATTCCTGGGCGCCAACGGCTCGGGCAAGACCACGACGATGCGGATGCTGCTCGGGCTGGTGCTGGCCACGTCGGGGACGATCGAGGTGCTGGGCCGGCCGATCCCCAGAGCGGCACGCGAGGTCCTCGGTTCGGTGGGCGCGCTGGTGGAGGGCCCCGCGGCATACGGCCACCTGTCCGGGCACACCAACCTGCGCCTGCTCGACGCGAGCGCGCCGGTCGCGGGCGGGGCCGGCAACCGCCGGCGCCGGATCGACGAGGCACTGGAGCAGGTCGGGCTGGCGGGCGTGGGCTCGCGTCCCGTCAAGGCCTACTCTCTGGGGATGCGCCAGCGGCTGGGGCTCGCTGCGGCGCTGCTGCGGCCGCACGAGCTACTGATCCTCGATGAGCCGACCAACGGCCTGGACCCGCAGGGCATCCGCGAGATCCGCGAGCTGCTCGTCCGGCTGCATGCGGCGGGGACGACGATCTTCCTGTCCAGCCACCTGCTCGCCGAGGTCGAGCAGCTGTGCACCCGGGTCGGCGTCCTCGACCGGGGCCGGCTGGTGCTCCAGGAGCAGCTCGAGACCCTGCAGGCGGCCACCGGGCGCACCGTCGTGCGCACCCCGGACGCCGCCGCCGTGGTCTCCCTGCTGGACGGCAGGGTCGAGTCCCGGGAGGGGGACCGCCTGCTCATTCGGGCCGCCGACCCCGCCGAGCTGAACGCCCGGATGGTCGCCGGCGGGATCCGGGTCATCGAGCTGCGCCCGGAGCGGCGTTCGCTGGAGGACGTCGTGCACGAGCGCACCGGCGCGGCCGGCGACCGCGTGGACGGCGTGGCCGGCGTGGCAGGCGTGGCAGGCGTGGACGGGGACGCGAGCGGACCGATCAGGCCGGTGTCCGTGGACCCCGCAGCCGGGACGCGGCCATGATCCGCGTCGAGCTGGTCAAGCTGTTCCGCCGGCCACGGACGTGGCTCGCGATCATCCTGCTCAACGCCCTGCCGACGCTCGTCGCGGTGCTGGTCTCCGTCACCGGGGTCAGCGTGAGGCCGGGGCGGGGACCGGCGTTCCTCGCCGCGGTGCTGGCGAACGGGTCCCTCTTCGCCATCGCGGCCCTGGCGATCGTGCTGCCGCTGTTCCTTCCCGTGGCGGTCTCCGTCGTGGCGGGGGACTCCGTCGCGGGCGAGGCGCAGGCGGGCACCTTGCGCTACCTGCTGATCCGCCCGGTCGGGCGTACCCGGCTGCTCGTCGCCAAGTTGGTCGCGACCTTCGTCTTCGTGCTCGTGTCGGTGGTGTCCGTGGCGGGGGTCGGCTTCCTCGTCGGGCGGACCCTGCTTGGCCAGCAGCCGCTGTCGCAGGCGATCATCAGCATCTCGGGCACGACGCTGACACCGGCCCAGATGGCCTGGCGCCTCGTGCTCGCCATCGGGTACATCGCCTTCTCGATGCTGGGCGTGGCAGCCATGGCGGTGCTGCTGTCCACCCTGAGCGACTCCCCCCTCGCCGCCAGCCTCGGCGCGCTGGCGTTCCTCATCGGGTCCTCGCTGCTGCTGACGATCGACGCGGCCGACGACCTGCAGCCGTACCTGCCCACCCGCTACTGGCTCTCCTTCGTCGACCTGTTCCGCGACCCGGTCCTGTGGAGCGACGTCCAGCGGGGGGTTGCCCTGCAGGCCGGGTACGTTGTCGTGCTGCTGGCCGCCGCGTGGGCCAACTTCATGACCAAGGACATCACCAGCTGAAGGCAGGGAGCCGATGGCTGACGCCGACGACGTGCGCCGCCTGGCACTCGCTCTGCCGCACGCGGTGGAGGTCGAGAGCGACGGCTTCGACTTCCGGGTTGCCGACAAGGGGTTCGTCTGGTCCTACCCCGAGCGCAGACCGGGCCGGCGGCGGCTCATCCGGACCGACATCGCCGTCCTGTTCGTCGGTGACGAGGCCGAGAAGCAGGCTCTCCTGCTCGGGGAGCCGGCCGTCTTCTTCACCGCCGCCGGCTACGACGGCTCCCCGCTGGTGATGGCGCGCCTGGCGGCGGTCGACATCGGGCGCCTGGGGGAGCTCGTGACCGATGCGTGGCGGATGCGTGCTCCGGAGGCGCTCGTTGCAGAGTTCGACGAGGCCAGCGGTCACGCGGGGTGAGACTCCGACGCTGAGGCGCCCGGCCGGCGTACCGGCTGCCCTTGTGCAGCCTTGGTGTTGAGGTAGCGCTGCTCGGGAATGCTGGTGGCCAGGCGGGCGGCGACGGCATACGTCGGAGCCGACCCGGCGTTCTCGACCCGCCGGCAGGTGTCGTTCCCGGGGGCGCGCTCCCAAGTGTGGCGCCACCGCGAGCAGCCGGGGCGTCAGGCGCTGAGCCGGCCGCAGTCGCCGGGACCGAGTTCCGGCGGCAGTCCGGCGCCGAGCTGGGCGACGACCAGGCGCTGCACGACGTGGTCGGCGGGCAGCCCGGTGTGGCGCACTCCCGAGGCGGCGCAGACACTCTGCACGGTCAGGTTGACGGCTCCCGCCAGGCGGGCCGAGTCGGGCGGCAGCACCACGTCGTCCAGCGTTGTCCAGATCGAGACCACGCGCGGGCCGCCGGGGGCAGCGTCCTTGTCGAGCTCCCTGAGCAGGGGGCTCGAGGGCACCAGCTGCCGGCAGGCCTCCGGGCACCCGCCCTCGACGAGGGTCCCGAGCTCGGCCGCCTGAGTGCCGTGGTGAGGTGAGCCCAAGGTGACGAGGCGACGGGTCTGGCCCCGCCCGCCCAGCTCCCGCACCCAGTAGCGGGCGACCACCCCGCCGGCGGAGTAGCCGACCAGGTCGACCGAGGGGGCACTGGTGCGGGCCCACGCCGCGGCCGCCGCCACGCCCACTGCTTGGGCCTGCACACGCAGGTCACCAACTCCGTTGTCGGGGAGCAGCACCACGGTGACGTCCTTGCCCTCCGCACGCAGGGCGCTCCCCAGCAGGTTCAGC
>JBPCOG010000029.1:0-4115 GCA_051000455.1 Lapillicoccus sp.
GCGGCCAGCGTCATCGGCACGAACACCGCACCCATGCCCAGGCTCATCAGGGCGATGAAGGGGAAGATCGAGGCCCAGTAGCTGATCGAGTCACCGAGGTGCACGTCGCCGGCCCGGACGTGGCTGAGCAGGTTGGCCGAGCTGGAGTCGACCGAGAGCCGGGAGAACCCGAACAGGGCGGCGCCCGCCATCAGCGTGCCGATGCCGGCCAGCCAGCGCGGGTCGACCATCGACATCAGCTTCGAGCACAAGGTCGCCGAGATCACGATGCCGAAGCTGAAGGGCAAGAAGGCGACGCCGGCCTGCAGCGGGGAGTAGCCCATCACGTTCTGGACGTACTGCGAGAGGAAGTAGAACATCGCGAACATCGCCGCAGGCACGATCATCATGGCCAGGAAGGCGGTCGCCCGGGTGCGGTTGAGCAGGATCCGGAAGGGCAGCAGCGGGTGCGGCGTACGGGTCTCGACGAGCACGAAGGTCACCAGCAGGGCGACCCCGGTCGCGAGCGAGAAGATGGTGGAGGCGGCGCCCCAACCGTAGTCGGCCTGGCCGGCTCGGGAGAGACCGAACACGATCGCCATCAGCCCGAGCGTGGCACTCAGAGCGCCCGGGACGTCGAGCTTGCCGGTGTTGCGGTCGGACTCGGCGAGCACCCGCGGCGCGAAGTACGCCGCGACAAGACCGATCGGCACGTTGATCAGGAACGTCAGCCGCCAGCCGTCGATGCTGAGCCCCAGGATGTCGGGGTGCAGGCCGGTCAGCCAGCCGCCGAGGATCAGGCCAACGGCCGCACCGGCGCCGGACATCGCGGCGTAGATCGAGAACGCGCGGTTGCGCTGGGGACCGGCGGGGAAGTTGGTGGTGATCAGGGCGAGGGCGGCCGGGGACGCGAGCGCCGCACCGAGGCCCTGGAGGCCACGGGAGGCGAGCAGCATGAGCTCGCTCTGCGCCAGACCTCCGACGCCGGAGGCGACGGCGAAGATCGCCACGCCGATCATGAACACCCGGCGGCGGCCGTAGAGGTCACCGAGCCGGCCGCCGAGCAGCAGCAGGCCGCCGAAGGCCAGGGCGTAGCCGGTGACGACCCACTGCAGGTTGGCCTGGGAGATGTTCAGGTCGTGCTGGATGAAGGGCAGCGCGATGTTGGCGATGGTGGCGTCAAGCACCACCATCAGCTGCGCCACGGAGATGAGCACGAGCGCCCAGCCGAGGTGGCGGGTCCCGCTTCCTTTGTCGCTCGCCGGGGCGGTCGGTGCCGGCGTCGTCGTTGCGTCTGTCATTGGTTCTCTTGCTTTCTCTCGCAGGGCTGGATCGGCTGTTCTGGCTCAGATGTCCCCGTGGCGGCGGACCGCATCGGGTGTCAGGACGGCGGGCAGGATGACGTGGTCGACGACGCGCTGGACGGTCTCGTCGTCGTTGGGCAGGCCGAGCACGAACGCCCGGTGCATGAGGATCCCGGCCATTGCCGGGGCGATCACCTCGAGGTCCAGGTCGTCGCGGATCTCGCCGCGCGCCACCGCTCTGGCGTAGATGGTCTTGGAGACTGCGACCTTGGGAGCGATGAACTTCTCCCGGAAGGCGGTCGCGAACTCGGGGTCGTTGCTCAGGGCCGTGACCACGGCTCCGAGAACTCTGGTGCCGGCCGTGCCGGCCGGTCCCGTCGATCCGCAGAACACCGCGATCAGGTCCGAGCGCAGCGCGCCGGTGTCGGGCAGCTCGATGTGCGGGGCCCCCTTGGCCCGCAGCAGGGCGTCGACGACGAGGGTGGACTTGCTCTCCCAGCGCCGGTAGAGGGTCGCCTTGCTGGCACGGGCCCGCTTGGCCACCGCGTCCATGGTGAGCCGGTCGTAGCCGGCGTCGAGCAGCAGGGAGAGGGTCGCGTCGAGGATCTCGTCCTCGCGCTCCCCTTCGATCCGGGGCCGGTTCACCGGGTGCAGGGAGGGTGGCCGCACCATCATCGCCGACACCTCCCGTTCACCTCGATGAAACGAAACGGTTCCGTTTCAAGTCAAGCGTAGGCAGCAACTCGGGAGGGGGCAAATCCATTCCCGCGGGAACGCGAACGGTCTGGACCGGAGTCGGTACTCAGGACCCGGAACGGGCGAGCACCGCAAGCGAGTGCTCCAGCGCGAAGCGGTTCCACATCCCGGGGCGGTAGAGCATGTAGTGGCCCGCCAGACCGAGCGGGAAGAACTCGGCGGACGCGGCCAAGCGGCGGGCCCGGTCGACGTAGGACCGGGTGGCCCTGGCCGAGGTGATCCGGTCACGCAGACCGTGACCGGCAACGAACGTCTTGCCCGCCAGCGGGGCGACGGGGTCGCCCGGTTCGAACCAGGGCGCCAGGCCTACGACGCCCAGCACGTTGGGGTCGTCGGCCACCTGGGTCGCCGTACGCCCGCCCATCGAGTGGCCGAGCAGGACCACGGGCACGTGGTCGTGGGCCTCCCGGACCTGGTCCAGCGCCCAGCGCGCGTCCTGGATCGGTGAGGGGCCCTCCGGTGAGGTGGCGTTCCAGCCTCGGGTGCCGTAGCGCAGCAGCCACACGGCGTGGCCGGCCTCGAGGATCTTCGGAGCCAGCCGGTCGCGCATCGCCCGGGTGCGGATGAGGGAACCGCTGCGGGGACCGACCGGGTCGATGCTGTGCTGGGTGCCGCCGTGCAGCATCAGCACCACTCCGCGAGCGGTGCCGGGAGGCTCGGTGCGTTCCAGGCTCCGGCCGGTGAGCGTTCCGGCGTCGGCCCCCTGCTCAGATACGCGATCGTGCATGGCGGCAGCTTTCTCTCGGTCCAGAGCGGTTCGTCATCGGCCCGGCAGCGGATTGGCGCGAACCGACGCGACATTCTCCCTAAGCACCGAGCGGTCGCCGGCATTCCGCAGGGAGCCCCGAGTGTCGGTGGGACACGGCAGGATGTCCTCGTGAGCGAGACGCCCGAAGTGATCACGGCCGCGGCCGACACCGAGCTTCCCGGGGCCACACCCGAGGCCCGCGACGAGCACGCCGTCGTCGCCCAGGAACTTGAGGACGCCCGCTGGCGCTACTACGTGCTGGACGACCCGACCCTCTCAGACGCCGACTTCGACCAGCAGATGCGTCGGCTCGAGGAGCTCGAGGAGCAGTTCCCCGAGCTGCGCACGCCCGACTCGCCAACCCAGAAGGTGGGTGGCGCGGTCTCCACGATGTTCACCGCGGTCGACCACCTCGAGCCGATGCAGAGCCTGGACAACGCGTTCTCGCTCCGGGAGCTGACGACCTGGGCCGCGAGGCTGGCGCGTGACGGCGTGAACGATCCGGCGCTGCTCTGCGAGCTCAAGGTCGACGGGCTGGCGATCAACCTGCTCTACGAGGACGGTCGGCTGGTCCGGGCGACCACGCGCGGTGACGGGCGCACCGGCGAGGACGTCACGCCGAACGTGAAGACGATCGACAACGTCCCGCACCGGCTCACCGGCACGAAGCAGTACGCTGTGCCCGCGCGTGTGGAGGTGCGCGGCGAGGTGTTCCTCCCGGTCGTGGCGTTCGAGCGGCTCAACGTGCACATGTCCGAGGCCGGCAGGCCGATGTTCGCCAACCCCCGCAACGCCGCGGCCGGCTCGCTGCGACAGAAGGACCCGCGAGTCACCGCGACGCGGGACCTGGCGATGGTGTGCCACGGGATCGGTGCGCGGGAGGGCTTCGAGCCAAAGGCTCAGTCGGAGTCGTACGCCGCGCTCGAGGCGTGGGGGTTGCCGACCAGTGAGCGGGCCAAGGTGGTTGCGTCCCTGGCCGAGGTCGAGGAGTTCATCGAGTACTACCGCGAGCATCGCCACGCCGTGGAGCACGAGATCGACGGGGTCGTGGTCAAGGTCGACGACGTGTCCCTCCAGCGGCGGCTCGGCTCGACGTCGCGGGCGCCCCGGTGGGCGATCGCCTTCAAGTACCCGCCGGCGGAGGTCAACGCCAAGCTGATCGAGATCCTGGTCAACACCGGGCGCACCGGCCGGGTCACGCCGTTCGGCCGGATGCAGCCGACCAAGGTCGCCGGCTCCACCGTCGAGATGGCCACCCTCCACAACGCCCACGAGGTCAAGCGCAAGGACGTCCGGCCCGGCGACACGGTGATCCTGCGCAAGGCCGG
>JBPCOG010000204.1:0-2506 GCA_051000455.1 Lapillicoccus sp.
CGCACCCCCCTGCCCGACTTCGTCGCGCGTCACGTCGGACCGGACGCGCGGGACATCGAGCGGATGCTGTCCGTGATCGGCCAGCCGTCCCTGGACGCCCTCGTCGAGGTGGCCGTCCCGAAGGGCATCCGCGCCGAGCGCGACCTGCGCCTCGACGCCGCGGCCTCGGAGACCGCCGTCATCGCCGAGCTGCGCGCCCTCGCCTCACGCAACACCGTGATGCGCTCAATGATCGGCCTCGGCTACTACGGCACGCTCACCCCCCCGGTCGTGCAGCGCAACGTCCTCGAGAACCCCGCCTGGTACACGGCATACACCCCCTACCAGCCGGAGATCTCCCAGGGCAGGCTCGAGGCCCTGCTCAACTTCCAGACCGTGGTCAGCGACCTCACCGCGCTGCCCGTCGCGGGAGCCTCACTGCTCGACGAGAGCACCGCCGCGGCAGAGGCGATGACCCTGATGCGCCGCAGCAGCACGGCCTCCCCCACCGCCGTACTGCTGGTCGACCGGCACGTGTTCCCCCAGACCATCGCGGTCATGCGGACCCGCGCCACCCCCATCGGCCTCGAGATCGTCGTGGCGGACGTCGCGGCCGTCGACTCGGTGGACGCGCTGCGTGCGGCCGGCGGGGACCGCGACGTGTTCGGGGTCCTCGTCCAGTTCCCGGGCGGCGACGGGCAGATCCGCGACTTCAGCCGGTTGGCCGGGGCGGCGCACGAGCACGGGGCCCTCGTCTGCGCAGCCGCCGACCTGCTCGCGCTGACGTTGCTCGTCCCCCCGGGGGAGTGGGGCGCGGACATCGCGGTCGGCAGCACCCAGCGCTTCGGGGTGCCGATGGGGTTCGGCGGCCCGCATGCCGGCTACCTCTCGGTCCGCACCGGCCTGGAACGGTCCCTGCCCGGCCGGCTGGTCGGGGTGTCCGTGGACGCCGACGGCGCACCCGCCTACCGGCTGGCGCTGCAGACCCGGGAACAGCACATCCGTCGCGAACGGGCCACCTCCAACATCTGCACCGCGCAGGTCCTGCTGGCCGTCATGGCGAGCATGTATGCCGTCTGGCACGGGCCGGCCGGCCTGGCCGCGATCGCCCGCCGCGTCCACGGGTACGCCCGGAGCCTGGCGCAGGGCCTGCAGGAGGGCGGAGCCCAGGTACGCACCGACGTCTTCTTCGACACCCTCACCGTTGCGGTCCCCGGTGAGGCGGCAACCCTGGTGCGCGAGTGCGCGGCGCGCGGGGTCAACATCTGGAGGGTCGACGACGACACCGTCTCGCTCAGTCTCGACGAGACGACGACGGGCAGCGACCTCACCGCCGTCTGGGGGGCCTTCGGCATCACCGGGCCGGTGCCCGATCCCGACGCCGGGGGCTCGGCCTGGGGGCCGGCGTTCGACCGGGCCACCGCCTACCTGACCCACCCGGTCTTCCGCACGCACCACAGCGAGACGGCGATGCTGCGCTACCTGCGCCGGCTCGCCGACCGTGACTTCGCCCTCGACCGGGGGATGATCCCGCTCGGGTCGTGCACGATGAAGCTCAACGCGACCACGGAGATGCAGTCGATCACCTGGCCCGAGTTCGCCGACCTGCACCCCTTCGCGCCGCTCGACCAGACCGCGGGCATCCGCGAGCTCATCGCCGGGCTCTCGGACTGGCTGTGCGAGATCACCGGCTACGACGCCGTCTCACTGCAGCCGAACGCCGGCTCCCAGGGCGAGCTGGCCGGCCTGCTCGCCATCCACGCCTACCACGAGGCCAGGGGGGAGAGCGGGCGGCGGCTCTGTCTCATCCCGGCCAGCGCCCACGGCACCAATGCGGCGAGCGCAGTGATGGCCGGACTGAAGGTCGTCGTCGTCCGGACGGCACCAGGTGGTGACGTCGACATGGACGACCTGCGCGCCAAGATCGACGCGCACCGCGACGAGCTGGCCGTGGTCATGGTGACGTACCCCTCGACGCACGGGGTGTTCGAGGAGACCATCACCGAGCTGTGCGCGCTGACACACGACGCGGGGGGGCAGGTGTACGTCGACGGTGCCAACCTCAACGCCCTCGTCGGGCTGGCACAGCCGGGCAGGTTCGGCGCCGACGTGTCCCATCTCAACCTGCACAAGACCTTCTGCATCCCGCACGGCGGGGGAGGCCCCGGGGTGGGACCGGTCGCCGTGCGCAGCCACCTGGCCCCGTTCCTGCCGAACCACCCGCTGGCACCGGAGGCCGGCCCCAGCACCGGGGTCGGCCCCGTCTCCGGCGCGCCGTACGGGTCGGCGGGCATCCTGCCCATCTCCTGGGCGTACGTCCGGCTCATGGGTGGTGCCGGGCTCACCCGGGCGACCCAGGTGGCCATCCTCAACGCCAACTACGTCGCCGCCCGCCTGCGGGGGCACTACCCCGTGCTGTACTCCGGCACCGAGGACACCGTCGCCCACGAGTGCATCCTCGACCTGCGCGGGCTCACCCGGCAGACCGGCGTCACCGTCGACGACGTCGCCAAGCGGCTGATCGACT
>JBPCOG010000385.1:0-2232 GCA_051000455.1 Lapillicoccus sp.
GGCGGCGAGTCGGTCCAAGGAGGCCTGAAGCTTGTCGGCCGTGGTCGCCCGAGCGCGTGGCAGGCGGCTCTCGTCGGTGAGCTCGGTCCAGTCGTAGGTGTGGGTGACCCGGGTCCGCGACGAGTCGACCGGTTCGAGGGCCCATCGCCACAGGTGCCCTGGTGGTTCCTGGCTGGGCTCGGCGGGTCTCCACGCGATGAGGCGTCCCTCGTCGAACTCGACGACATGGTTCTCGCGGACATGGCCCTTCGTGGTCGTCATGGTGAACACTTCACCGACGGCGCGCACTCGCTGTCCGCCAGGTGCCTCGGCCAGGTTGTCGTTGCCGTCCCATCGAGGCTGTTGGGCGGGGTCGGCAATGAGCTCAAAGATCCGCCCGGCACCGGCCGCAACTTCCCGGCTTGCGAAGACAACGCGCGGGACGTCCTCGTGAGTGGTCATGCACCCATCGAAGCACTCGACGGCCGGCACCGCGCACCGCGGCGTGCAGATGACTTCCACGACCTGCGGCACCACGGGCAGATAACGGCCGCGGCGGCGGCCGGAGCGACCCTGGCCGACCTGCCGCGCCGGCTCGGGCACTCCTCGGCCGTCGCCGCGCTGCATTACCTGCACACCGTCGAGGGACTGCCTTGACACATGGGCGGAACAGGTAACCTCTCCACCTCGACGAGGTCCGCCGGGGACGCGAGCGAGGTGCCGTGGCCCGGGCGCGCCCGGGGGGGTGTTGAGATGACGCAGCCGACCGGGTTCGATGACGTCCGGATCGAGCATCTCCGGGAGGTCGGGGGCACCAAGTGGTCAATGTTCCCGGACAAGATCGGGGCCTTCGTCGCCGAGATGGATTTCGGGACGGCACCCCCGATCTCGCAGGCCCTGCACGTCGCGGTGGACCGGGGGCTCTTCGGGTACCTGCCGAAGGCCGTCGGTCAGCGCATGTCCGAGGCGTACGCACAGTGGTCGCGCACGAGGTACGGGTGGGACGTCTCGGCTGAGCGCGTGCGCCCCCTGGCCGACGTGCTGGCCGGACTGGCAGCGGCGATCGACCACTTCTCCACTCCGGGGGCCCCGGTCATCCTGCCCACTCCCGCGTACATGCCGTTCGTGACGATCCCGCCGTCACTCGGGCGCGAGGTCATCGAGGTACCGATGACCTCCGAGGAGGGCCACTACGTGTACGACCTCGACGCGGTGGACGCGGCCTTCAAGGCGGGTGGCGCCCTGCTCATCCTGTGCAACCCCCACAACCCGGTTGGACGGGTCCTCCGGCGGGAGGAGATGGAGGCGATCTCCGAGGTCGTCCACGAGAACGGGGGAAGGGTCTTTGCCGACGAAATCCACGCCCCCCTCGTGCTGGCAGGCAGCGAGCACATACCGTATGCGTCGGTGAACCAGCTGGCAGCGGATCACACCATCACCGCCGCGTCTGCGTCCAAGGCCTGGAACCTTCCCGGGATGAAGTGTGCCCAGCTCATCCTGTCCAACGAGGCCGACCAGACGAAGTGGTCCGAGGTCGGCATGATGGCCGAGCACGGCGCAGCCAACCTGGGGGTCATCGCCAACACCGCCGCCTACACCGCCGGCGGGCAATGGCTCGACGAGGTGCTCGAGTACCTGGACCAGAACAGCCGGGCGCTCGTCGACCTCGTCGCCGAGCTCCTGCCCGGTGTCAGCTTCCGTCGACCTGAGGGGACGTACCTCGCATGGCTCGACTGCCGCGCAGTGGGCCTGACCGAACCGGCTGAGTTCTTTCTCCAGCGCGCTGGAGTCGCCATGACTGACGGCAGCAGGTGTGGCCGGGCGGGGCAGGGGTTCGTCCGGTACAACTTCGCCACCCCCCGGCCCATCATGGTTCAGACGATCGAGCAGATGGGCGCGGCGCTCGCCAACCGTTGACCCGGCGCGGCGTCGGGCAACGGTAGCGGGGATGCCGCGGACGACGAGGATCTCGACCTCCAGGGCGTGCCTGCGCCACGCCGCTGACCAACCGCCCCCCGACGGCGCCCAGCCCGGCGCGCCCATCCGGCGTCACGACGCCGGTCAGAACGTGGCTACCGCTCTCTCGCCGACGCCGGGTGGCGGCGGCCCTGCACCGCGATCAGGATCAGCGTGAGCGCGGCGGCGAGTGCGGCGAGCAGCAGGGCGGTGGGGTAGCCGAGGTACGGGGCGACGAGCGCGAGCAGGTAGGGGATCGCCAGTCCGGCGTAGGCGAGCGAGTAGAACAGCGCGACG
>JBPCOG010000089.1:0-8703 GCA_051000455.1 Lapillicoccus sp.
ATCGTGTGTCCGCTCGGCGGCGACGGGACCGTGCGGGTCGTCGCCTCCGTGCTCGCGGGCACCGACACGCCCCTGGGTCTGCTGCCGGGAGGCACCGGCAACCTGCTCGCCCGCAACCTGGACCTGCCGATCACCTCCCTGGAGTCCGCGCTGCGTGTCGTGCTGACCGGGTCGGACCGGCGGATCGACGTCGGCCTCGTCCGCCTCGGTGACTCCGACGTCGTGCCGGCCATCGGGTCCGGCGGGAGCGGGGAGCCTTCTGCCGGCCGGGAGGAGGCCGAGGAGGTCTTCCTCGTCATGACCGGGATGGGCCTGGACGCGGACGTCATGGCGGGCACCAACGAGGCCATCAAGGCCAAGGTAGGGTGGGCGGCATACCTCCTCGCGGGCCTGCGTCACCTGTGGGGACCACGGTTCATGGTCGACGTCACCACGGACCGGGGCCCGAAGCGCCAGCACTCGCGCACCGTTATCGTCGGCAACTGCGGCAGGCTGCAGGGCGGGGTGGAGCTGATGCCGGACGCGCGCCTCGACGACGGCGTGCTCGATGCGGTCGTCATCTCACCGCACGGCCTTTCCGGGTGGGCCGCCGTCGCGTCCGACATCGCCAGCCGACACCACCGCGGGCACAGGCGGCTGGTCCGGCTGACCGTCAAGCGCATCGAGCTGCGCACCGAGCGGCCGGTCGAGGCCCAGATCGACGGGGACCCGATGGGCACCAAGCGCTCGCTGAGGGCCCGGATCTGGCCGGGCGCGCTGGTGGTGCGGGTTGGCTGACGCGCCCCGGCTGGCCGGCCGGTCCGGGCTCGCCGGACGTCCCGGGCCTGCGGGGGCGCCGGGGCCCGCTTGGGCGCCCGGGCCTGCTGGGCGCCCCGGGCGACCGCGCCGGATGCTGCGAGCGGTCGGGTTCGGGCTGGGCTTCGCGGTGCCGGTCACCGGCTTGGCCCTGCTCGTCCGGGAGCGGGTGGACGCGGTTCTCGACCTCGACGAGGCCGTGATCCACGCAGCCACCGGCGTCACCCGTGAGCACCCGGCCCTGCTCAGTGCCCTCCTCGGCTGGCAGGAGGCGCTGCAGCCGCGGTGGGTCTACCTCGTCGCGTCCGGGGTGTGCCTGTGGGTCTGGCGCGGCCGCGGCCTGAAGACGCGCGCCGCGTGGGCGTTCGTCACGATGATGGTCTCCTGGAACGTCGCCCTGGACCTGAAGTACGTCGTGGGACGGGCCCGACCGGTCATCGCCGACGCCGTCTCGCACGCGCCCGGCTACAGCTTCCCGTCCGGCCACGCGGCCAACGCCGCTGCTGCGGGGACGGTCCTCGTGCTGCTCCTCTGGCCCCTGCTGCGCAGCCCCAGGGCCCGGTATGCCGTGCTGGCGGCGGTCGCGCTCGTCATCGTCCTGACCGCGGCGGACCGGGTCTTCCTCGGTGTCCACTACCCCTCCGACGTTCTCGCGGGGGTGCTGCTCGGCTGCGGTCTGGCGCTCGCGTCCTACCTCGGCTACGTCGGCTGGAGCCCGGTCGCCCCCCCGGAAACCGAGACCTGAGATGCCGTTCCTCACCCGGTACGTCGACGACGAGTCGCGGCCGGACGTCATACCGGCGCTGCGTGACCTGGCCCTGCGGGCGGTGGGCCCCGCGATCGGCGTCTGGTTCGCCATCGTCGGCGTCGGACTGCTCATCCAGGGCCCGGGAGGCGGCCTGAGGTCGGAGGACACCATCAGCCGGGACGTCCAGGCGGGCCGGACGCCGCTGTGGGACTCCGTCACGCTGGTGTGGTCGCGCAGTGGCAACACCGAGATCATCATCGGCATCTGCCTGGTCGCCGTCGCGCTGATCTGGTGGCGCACCCGGCAGTGGTGGGTGGCGGTCATCCCGGGGGTCGCGATCGCACTGCAGGCCGCCGTGTTCGTCATCGCGACCGCCCTGGTCGGCCGGGACCGGCCTCCGGTGGACCACCTCGACCCAGCGCCGCCCACCTCGAGCTACCCCAGCGGGCACGTCGGGGCCTCCACCGCCCTCTACCTGTCCTTCGCCCTCATCGCGCAGCGCATCACCCACCCGGTGCTGCGCCGCGCCGTGACCGTGGCCTGTCTGGTCATCCCGTTCCTCGTCGCGTGGGCGCGCCTCTACCGCGGCATGCACCACGTCAGCGACATCGTCGTCGGAGCGGCCAACGGGGTGGCCTGCGCCCTCCTTGCCTGGGGCTACCTGCGCCGCCGCGGGTGAACGCCGCTCGCCCTCACACCTTCGCGTGCCGGGCCCGGGCGAAGGAGTAGACGCCGTAGCCGGCGAAGCCCAGCGCGACGAGGGTCAGCAGGATCGGGCCGAACGGCTGGCCGAGCAGCGCGTGCAGGGCGCCGTCGAGCCCCGTCGCCCGGTCGGGCCGGCTCTGCACGGCGGCGGAGACGAAGAGCAGGCCGACGACCGCGAGGGCGACACCCTTGGCGATGTAGCCGACCCGACCCGCCCGCTCCGCCACCGTCCCGGGGTGTCCCTCGAGGTCCCGGAGAAAGGTGCGCTTCCAGCCCTTGACGACGTGGTAACCCCCGACGGCGACCACGGCGAGCCCGACCAGTCCGACGAGGATCCGGCCACCGGGCTGGGCCATCAGCGCCGCGGTGACGTCGACGCTCTGCGCGGAGCTGTCGGCGCCGCCTCCCCGGGCGAAGCTGAGGCAGGACAGGGCGAGGACGAGGTAGACGACGGCCTTGCCAACCGCCTTGGCGCGGTCCGTGGCCTCGCCCTTGCCGGGGTGGCCGATGACCGCGTCGGTGACCTGCCAGAGGGCGAGTCCGGCGAAGCCGGCGACCGCCAGCCACAGGAGCAGCACCCCGACCGCGCTCGAGGCCAGCGTCCTCAGGGCACCTGACTGGTCGGCGGAACCGCCGCCGGTCGTCCAGGCGACCTGCAGAGCCAGCCACGCGATGACGAGGTGCAGCACGCCGCTCACGGCATACCCGAGGCGCGCCGCTCCCTCGACTGCCGGGTGGTCACCGGCCGAGCGGGCGGCAGATGTGACGTCGCTGGTGTCCATACCCGACATCCAACCGTCGAGAGGGCCCGGTGTCGATGACTGCGGTACCCGGGGTGTTGCGGCAGGATGGGCCGGTGTCCACCACGCCCACCGCCGACGTCGAGGTGCTCGAGCCTCCCATCGCCGACCGCGTCCGGCGGCCGGCGGACCTGTTCCGCCTCATCGCGGCCGTCGTGGTGCTCGTCGGCGCGATCACGTTGGCGGACCTCGCCATCGGCACCGCCGGGGCCCTCGAGCAGGACCTGGCGGTGGCCACCGACGGCCTCCCACGGATCCTGCTCACCGTGCTCAGCTGGGCGGGCGGCCTCGGCGTCATCGTGCTCCCGGTCGCGGTGGGAGCCGACCTGCTGGTCCGGTCCCGGCTGTGGCAGCTCGTCCACGCCCTCCTCGCGGCCGGGGTGGCCGCGGCCGTCGTCCTCGGCCTGCGCCAGCTGATCCTCGACGATCACCTCGGCACCGTGCTCGGAGCACTCACCCGGCCGCTGGGACAGGGACGCACCGCACCGCTCGACCCGGTCATCGTCGCGTTGGTCGCCCTGCTCACCGTGGCGAAGCTGTCCGGCCGCAAATGGGTCTCGCCGATGACGATCGTCGTCCTCGGATCGGTGACCCTGACGGCCTTCCTCGCCGGGAGCCTCACCGCGCTCGCGCTCTTCTGCAGCTTCCTCCTCGGCTGGGTCGTCGGGCTCGCCTTCCGCTATGCCCTGGGAGCCGCCTCGACCCGGCCCCCGGGGACGGACATCGCGGCTGTGCTGGTGGGCAGCGGGGTGCCCCTCGCCCGCCTGGAGCTCGTCGACGCGGACGAGGAAGGCGACCGGCGCTACCTCGGCACCACCCGCGAGGGTGCGCCAGTCGACGTGCAGGTGATGGACCGTGACACCTTCGGCCTCGCGTCGGGACGACGGCTCCTTCGCCGCCTGCGGCTGCGCAGCGCGTCGAGCCGGGCGCCCGCCCTGACGCTGCGGGCCGAGCTCGAGCACCGGGTCCTCATGGGCCTCGTCCTCAGCCGCGCCCTGCCCGCTCCGCGACCCCTGGCGGCGGCCGAGGTCGGCCCCTTCTCCGCGGTCCTGGCGCTGGCGTCACCCGTCGGGCGGACCGTGGGCGAGATCGGCGAAGGGCTCACCGACGAGCAGCTGGCCGACGTCTGGCGGCTGCTCGCAACCCTGCAGCGGATGAACGTCGCGCACCGCGGCCTCACTCCTGAGCGCGTCCTGCTCACGCCCGCGGACGGCGCCGGCCTCATGGCGATGGGAGCGGGTGACGTCGCGGCGGACGACCTGAGCCTTCGCATCGACACCGCCCAGCTGCTCACCACCGTGGCCCTCGCGGTCGGCGCCGAGCGTGCTGTCGCCACAGCCGTGCGGCAGCTCGGGGAGGAGCCGGTCGTCCGCGCCCTCCCCGTGCTCCAGGCCCTCGCGATGAGCCGGGGCACCCGGGCCGCCCTCAAGCAGCACAAGGAGCTGCTCGGTGAGGTGCGGGAGCGGATCCTCGGGCTGCGCCCGGACGAGGAGCCGGCCCAGCCGGTCGAGCTGCGGCGGGTGACAGCCCGCACGCTGGTGATGGTCGTCGGGGGCGGGGTCGCGGCATACGTCGTGCTCAGCCAGCTGGCGCAGGTCGACTTCGGGAAGGTCATCCGGCAGGCCAGCTGGACGTGGGCGCTGGCCACCGTCGGGTTCGCCGCGCTGACGTTCGTCGGCGCGTCGGTGGCGCTGAGCGGGGCGGCCGCGACGAGGCTGAGGTTCGTCCGGACCTACATGACGCAGCTGTCCGTCGCGTTCAGCGGACTCGTGGCGCCGGCCGCGATCGGCAACATCGCCCTCAACACGAGATACCTCCAGAAGGCCGGTCTCCAGCCCGCCGTCGCCGGGGCGAGCGTCGGCCTCGCGCAGATCTCCCAGTTCTGCAGCTACTTCGTCCTGCTCGTGGTCTCCGGTGTCCTCGCCGGGACCGGCACGCAGGCGGCGTTCACCCCACCCCCGGTGCTCGTCGCCGCCATCCCGGTGGTCGTGCTCATCCTCCTCGGCCTGCTCGCCGTCCCCGCGGTGCGGCGGCTGTTCAGCCAGCGGATCCTGCCGCAGGTGCGCAGCGTGGGCCCGCAGATCACGGGGGTCCTGCAGCACCCGCGGCAGCTGGCCCTCCTGCTGGGCGGGGCGCTGCTGCTCGACCTGTCGTTCGTCGGCGCGATCACCTGCGCCACCCGGGCCTTCGGGGTGACGACCGCCGTCCCCGCCATCGCCGTGGTCTACTTCGCCGGTGCCATCATCGGCTCCGCGGTGCCCACCCCCGGAGGCCTCGGCGGCATCGAGGCGGCGATGTCGGCGGGGCTCGTCGCCGTCGGCGTGGACGGCGGGACGGCCGTGTCATCCGTGCTGCTCTACCGGCTCGCGACCTACTGGCTACCGATCCCCTTCGGCTGGCTGTCGCTGACTCGGCTGCAGAAGCTGCAGGCCATCTAGCTCGGCCGGGAGCGACGGGCCCACTGTCAGGAGTCAGTCCACGCAGAGACAGAAGGGGTGCCCCGCCGGGTCGAGGAACACCCGGAAGGACGTACCCGGCTGGTGCTCGTGCTTGGTCGCGCCGAGCTCGAGGACCGCGGCCTCGCCGGCGTCGAGGTCGTCGACGATCACGTCGAGGTGCATCTGCTGGGGCACCTGCTGGTCCGGCCAGCCAGGGGCGGTATAGGCCGCCACCTGCTGGAAGGAGATGCACTGACCGTACTCGGCGCGGACTTCGGCCCAGTCGGAGGAGACGTCGACCTTCCAGTCCAGCATCGCGCCGTAGAACGTGGCGAGGGCGCGAGGATCGGGGCAGTCGATAACGATGCCTGGAAAGCGTGCGATGGCCATGCCGTGCACGCTACGCGTGGTTGCGGACGTTTCACGTCCGGATGATCCCGCGAGCCGGGGGAGCCGGCCTCGGTGGGCGAAGTGGCTAGGACGGTTCCCCCGCGGGGCCGTCCACGTTGACCGTCGGTGTGCCGGTGCCGCAACGGACGATGACGGCCTGCGCCCGGTGCTCGCCGGGGTTGGACTCCCGGTGCACCGCCCCGGCGGGAACGTGCAGGAAGTCCCCGGCACCGGCGACGACGACGTGGCAGCCACCTGGCCCCGACTCGAGCCGCATCTGCCCGGAGACGACATAGAGCGTCGTCTCGTGCTCGCCGTGGTGGTGCCACCCGGAGACCGCCCCGGGGTCCGTCTCGACCGTGCCGGACCACATCCCGGCGCTGTGCAGGCCGACCTTGCGCGACATCCCCGGAGTCGGGTCGGCCGGCGCCAGCTCGGAGGCGGCCACCCGGGTGCACGGCTGGGCAGGGTCGTGGGTGCTCACGCCCAGCAATCTCGCCGCCCGGACCCGGTCGTGTCAAGGACGGGCCGGGTCAGCGGGTCTCGGTGACCTTCTGCAGGCCGCGCGGATGGTCGGGGTCGTGACCGCGGGAGCGGGCCATGGCCAGGGCGAGCTCCTGCAGCGGGAGGATCTGCACGATGGGCGCGACCTGCTCGTCCATCCCGGACGGGAGCGGGATGTGTGCGTTCGCGCCCGGGACCGTCGCGGGTCCGACGACACACAGGTCGGCGCCGCGCTCGGTGAGCCGCTCGACGACCGGCCGCAGCGCCGCGCCACCAAGCCCCTCGGGGAGGATGACGATGACGGGGCGATCGGCGTCGACCATCGCGAGCGGACCGTGCATGAGGTCCGCGCCGGAGAAGGCGTGCGCCGCCAGGTAGCAGGTCTCCATCAGCTTCAGCGCGCACTCGCGGGCGGTGGGGTACGCGTATCCCCGGGAGGTCGCCACCAGCTTGTCGACGAAGCGGTATCGCGAGGCGACGGTCGTCACCTCGGCCAGGCCGAGCGCCCGGTGGGCCTGCTCGGGCACGGCCCGGACGGCGTCGAGGTCCGCCTCCCGCCACGCCTGGACGAGCAGGTACAGCGTGAGGAGGCTGGCGGTGTAGGTCTTCGTCGCCGCCACCGAACGCTCGATCCCGGCGCGCACGTCGAGGTGCAGCTCACACGCGCTGGACAGCGGGGAGTCCGGCCCGTTCGTCACCGACAGGGTGAGGGCGCCCGCCTGGCGTGCCCTGGCCGTCGACTCGGTGAGGTCGGGGGAGCCGCCGGACTGGCTCACCGCCACCCACAGCACCCCTGTGAGGTCGGGAGAACCCTGGTATGCCGTGTACGTCGAGGTCGAGACGAGGCCGGCCGGCAGCCGCATGGAGGTTTCCACCAGGTACTTCCCGTACAGGGCGGCGTGGTCGCTGGTGCCTCGGGCCACGAGCAGCACGAACCGGGGTGCGGCGGCTCGGACCGCCGCCGCGACGGCGGCGACGTCAGCCGTCGACTCGTCGAGGAGGCGCTGGAGCACCACCGGCTGCTCAGCGATCTCGGCCGCCATGTGATGGCCGGGCGGCTGGTCCTGGTCGGGCGGTGGCATGGTCTCCCTGCGTCGGGCGCGAGGCGGGCGCCGCGTCCGGCGCGCGTCGACAAGGGTAGCCCTGGGGCCGGGACTTAGGGGCCCCGACCCCGCCCCCTCCGGGCGGACTGACCGACCGGACAGCTCCGTCGACGTCCACCGCGTTCCGGTGGCAAGGGGGACCGTCGGTGCGGTAATACCAACCGAGCGGTGGCGAACGGCGTCACAATGGTCATGGCAACGCTGACAACGGCCTCCGGCGTGAGCCTTCGGGGAGGTGCGGTGCCGCACGTGGTGGGGGAGCGGGACGCGGGGGAGCGGGACGCGCAGGTCGCGGTGCGGGCGATCTACGACGCGCACTACGCCAGGCTCGCCGGCTGGACGGCGAAGTTGGTCGGGGACGCCGAGCTGGCCCACGACCTCGCCACGGAGGCCTTCGTGCGGCTGCTGCAGCACTTCGACACCGTCGAGGAGCCCCGGGCCTGGCTCTACACGGCGACCGCCAACCTCGCGCGCGACCACTGGCGCAAGCGCGGACGTGAGCGCACGGCATACCAGCGGGTGGGCCTGGTCGGGGAATGGAGCAGCGGCGTCGGCGACGCCGCCACGACGCTGACGGTCCGCGACGTGGTGCTCGGGCTGCCGGACCGGCTGCGGATGGCCGTGATCCTGCACTACTACGCTGACCTCTCCGTAGCCCAGGTGGCGTCCCGCCTCGGCAAGTCCGAGGGGGCCGTCAAGCGGGACCTCTTCGACGCCCGGCGGCGGATGGCCCCTCGGCTGGAGGGTGTGCGATGACCGGCGACGAGCAGGGCAGGGACCCGGTGGAGGACTTCTTCGCCCGCGAGCGCGCGGACGTGCCCTCCCTGGCCGCCGACGAGGTCCGGTGGGAGCGCATCCTCGCGCGGTCCCGGTGGTCGGGGCCGCGCCGGTGGATCGGGTATGCCGCGGCCGCGGCCGCCGCCTGCCTCGTCGTCGGCGCCCTCGGCTGGGGCCTGCTGGGGCGCGGGCCGAGCACCGTCCCGGCGGCGGGCGCGACGACCGTGACGGTGACCCCGACCCCCCCGCCCCCCGGAGCGGGGACCGTAACGGTGACCCCGACCCCCGTGCCCCCGGGAGCGAGGACCGTGACGGTGACCCAGGGGCCGGCCCGGAGTGCCGGCACGCCTCCGGCGAGGGGGACGACCGGGCCCGGGCCGACCGCGCCCCCGCCGACTGCGCCCGGGCCGGCGCCGGCCCCGAGCCCGCCCGCTCCCGCGGGC
>JBPCOG010000162.1:0-2249 GCA_051000455.1 Lapillicoccus sp.
CGTCCAGGACGAGGCGGCCGTCGCCATCGCGCAGGTCGAGCGGCTCACCCGCGTCGTCGACGAGCTGCTGATGCGCAGCCGGCGGAGCAACGACGCTCCGCGGCCGCAGGTCTCGCTCGACTCCGTCATCGCGGCCCTGCAGCGGGAGTGGCAGCCGGCGTTCGAGCGGGCCCGGCGCAGCGTGCGGGTGCACGGCGAGCGCGGGCTCGTCGTGCGGGCGACACCGGTCGCGCTGAGCCAGGTGCTGAGCACCCTGCTGGAGAACTCGCTCGTCCACGGCCGGGGCACCGTGGACGTGCAGGCACGGCGCAGCGGCCCGTCGGTCGTCGTGGAGGTGCGCGACCAGGGCGACGGCGTGCCCGCCACCATCGCGCCGCACATCTTCGAACGCTCGGTCAGCAGCGGCACCGGCAACAGCACCGGGCTCGGGCTCGCGCTCGCCCGCGACCTCGCTGAGTCCAACGGGGGCCGGCTGGACCTGATCCAGGCGCAGCCGGCGACGTTCGCCCTCTTCCTGTCCGAGGGCGAAGGGCGGTGACCCACCGGGCGGTGACCCACCGGGCGGTGCCCGAGCGAGCTGTCAGCGCAGCGAGGTCCGTCCGACCACGTCCGCCCCGGGGTCCCCCGGGTGCTCCCCGGCGAAGACGAACTTGCGGTAGGTCCAGAACCGGAACAGCGTGCCGATGCCGATGCCGATGACGTTGTTGACGTTGACGGCGAGCCTGGAGTCCATGCCGAGGGCGTAGTGCGTGAACGCCAGGTAGCCCGCCGAGACCGCCAGTGCCACCCCGTTGACGGCGAAGAAGAGCAGCAGCTCGTGGTGCGCGGGACGGTTGCGCCGCTCCCGGAAGGTCCAGGACCGGTTGCCGACCCAGGCGAAGGCGGTCGCCGCCGCGCCGGAGAGCAGCTTGGCGGTCGTCAGCCTGTCGTGCAGGACCGTGTAGTAGAGCAGGTTGAACCCGCCGGCGTCGATGAGGAACCCGAATGCGCCGATGACCCCGAACTTGCCGACCTCGCGCCACAGGACGGCGACGGCGCCGCGGAGGCGCTCGACGCGGCCGGCTGGTCGGGGGGGGTTCACCCCGTGACTCTAGCCCGCCGCGGTATGCCGGCCGCGACGGCACGGGCGCGACAGCCGAGCCGTGCGATCGTCGCTACGCTTGCGGCCGTGACCGATCCCCGACGCGCGCCCGGTGGGTTCCCCGTCGTCGGCGTCGTCGGCGGCGGGCAGCTGGCCCGGATGCTGCAGCCGGCGGCGATCGCCCTCGGGGTCCAGCTCAGCGTGCTCGCGGAGAGCCCTGACGCGTCGGCGGCACTGGTGGTGCCGTCGGCCCCGGTCGGCGACCACGGCGACCTCGAGGCGGTCCGCGCCTTCGCGGCGCGCTGCGACGTCGTGACCTTCGACCACGAGCAGGTCCCGGCTCCGGTCCTCGCCGCCCTGCGGGCCGACGGGGTCACTCTTCGCCCCGGTCCGGAGGCGCTCGTCCACGCCCAGGACAAGCTCGCCATGCGGGACCGGCTGTCGCGCGCCGGAGTCCGCTGCCCCCGGTGGGCACGCGCGACCAGCGCCGCACAGGTCGCCGACTTCGGGGCCGAGGTCGGGTGGCCCGTCGTGGCCAAGGCGCCCCGGGGTGGCTATGACGGCAAGGGCGTGCGTGAGGTGGCTTCCGCCGCCGACGTCGGGGCCATCGCCGACTGGCTGGACCCAGCCGGTCACGACGCTGCCGGGGAGGGTCTCCGGGGCGCCGTCCTGCTCGAGGAGCGCGTGGCCTTCGTCCGGGAGCTCGCGGTCCTCGTGGCCCGCAGCCCCTCGGGACAGGCCGCGGCATGGCCGGTCGTCGAGACGCTCCAGATCGGTGGGGTCTGCGCGGAGGTGCTCGCACCGGCGCCGGGCCTCGACCCGGGCCTGGCCGCGACGGCGACCGAGGTCGCCCTGCGCATCGCCGGGGACCTCGAGGTGGTCGGCGTGCTCGCCGGCGAGATGTTCGAGGTCCGCGACGGGTCCGGTGCTCCCTCGTACGCCGTCAACGAGCTCGCCATGCGCCCGCACAACAGTGGGCACTGGACCATCGACGGGGCGGTCACCTCGCAGTTCGAGCAGCACCTGCGTGCGGTCCTCGATCTGCCGCTCGGCGACCCGTCACCGCGGGCCCGGTGGACGGTGATGGCCAACGTCCTCGGCGGCGAGTATCCCCAGCTGTACCCGGCATACCTGCACGTCATGGCCCGCGACCCGGGCGCCAAGGTGC
>JBPCOG010000355.1:0-2848 GCA_051000455.1 Lapillicoccus sp.
ACCACCCCCTTCGCGGGTCCGGTGGCGCCGGAGGTGAACACCACGGCGCAGTCCTGTCCGAGGGGCGGCTCCGGCGGCGGGCTGGTGCCGGCACCGAGCCTGGCCAGGTCGCCGACGTGGTGCGCGACCCCGAGCACCCGCCTCAAGGGGCGGCGCAGCCGCCCTACCGCTATCCGTGAACCGGGAATGCCCATCAGCCGAGCCGCCGCGAGCCCCGGCCCGCCGCCGACCACGTGGTCCACCGCTGCGCTCCTCAGGGCACGGCGCATGCCGGTGAACCCCAGTCCCCTGTCGGCGACGACGACCACGCCACCTGCCCGCCACACGGCATACACCGCCGTGGTCAGGTCTGCCGAGGGCGGCACCAGCAGGGCCACCCGGTCTCCCGGCCGCAGCCCCGCACGTGCCAGCCCGGACGCGAGCTCGCCCGTCCGACGGGCGAGCGAGGCCCAGCTGAGGCTGGCCCCGCCGACCTCGACCACCGCCGCCGCCCCGTCGTCGGCCCGTGCGGTCAGGGCGGCGAACAGGCTCTGGTCAGCCCGTCCGGCCGTGCCGGTCGCGGCGGCAGCAGGTGCGGCGGCGACGGACCCGGTGCGTACTGATCCCGCGGGTCCCGACGCCGTGCCGAGCTCCCCCACCCACCTCGCCACCGCGTCGGCGTACTGCGGGGCGTCCTCGGTGACGAGGTGCGAGGCGCCCTCGAAGCGGTGCAGCTGCGCCCGTGGCAACCGCTCCCGCAGGTCGGCGAGGTGCTGCTCGCCGAAGACGGGGTCCCGGGGTCCCCACAGCAGGAGCACGGGTTCCTCGATCGATCGGGTGCCGGCGGCAATGGCGTCCAGGTCGGGCCTGGACGGGTGGGTGCGCTCCAGCGGGATGTCCTCGACGAAGTCACCGACCGACCGGCGACGACCGCGTGAGGCGTAGGGGCCCGCGAACGCGCGACGGACGTCGACCGGAAGGGGCGGCCGGGAGAGCGCGGTGGCCGCGTGCACGAACGTCGGCGTGCGGACGCAGACCATGGCGCGCAGGGCGCGAGCGTGCGCGAGGCGGATGAGGGCCGGGGCCGTGCCGTGGTCGGGTTGGCTCACCGCGGTGTTCGCCAGCACCACGCCGCTGAGCTGGTCGCGGTGCGACAGGGCCCAGCCCAGCGAGATGCTCCCACCCCAGTCGTGCCCGAGCGTGACGACCGGTCCGGTGATGCCGAGCGCCTCGGTCAGGTCCCCGAGGTCCGCCACCCGCTGGGCGAGCACTCTCGGTTGGGTCAGCCGATCCGAGTAGCCCATCCCGAGCTGGTCGGGCGCCACCACCCGCCAGCCCGGGGGCGCAGCCGCCAGCATGCCGCGCCACAGGTAGGACCAGGTGGGGTTGCCGTGGACGCAGAGGATGGTGCCGACCGGGTCCGGGACCGCGTTGTCCAGGACGTGCCAGGTGTGGCGGACGCCGGCGGCGTCGGTGACGGCAAGGCGCCGCGACCACGCGGGGTCAAGCCCGGGGAACACGCGCAGGGGCGCCATGGGGCTCGGTTGTCACCAGACGATCTCAAGGCAGGAGGCGTTGAGTCCCGAGCCGATCCCCATCAGCAGGACCCGGTCGCCGCTCTCGAGCTCGTCCACCTCGCCGGCGAGCGTGAACGGGACCGAGGCAGGGCCGATGTTCCCCCTGGTGGGGAAGGTCCGCGGCACCCGAGCGGGGTCGATGCGCAGCCGTTCGCAGAGCGCGTCGGTATGCACCTGGGAGATCTGGTGGATGACATAGCGGCTCATGCCCTGGGCCCAGTCGAACTCGGTGGCCGCGTCTGCCCAGAGGTCGGCCGAGAGCTGCAGCCCGGCGTCGAGAAGGCCCTTGAGGTCGGTGCTCATCCGGTCGTTGTCACCGATGCACAACAGGTGGTGCTCCGTGCCGGCCCTGCTCACCGACGCCACCATCCGGTGCCCTTCCGGATGCCGGTCCGCCCGGCCGAGGACCATCGCCGCGGCTCCCGAGCCGAGGGTGAGCGTGGCGAACTGCGAGACCACGTCCCGGGCCGTCGAGTCGGGACGCAGGAGCCGGCTGATCGTCGTCTCCTGCACCGTCCGCGAGTCCTCGCCGTTGACGACGAGGGCGTAGTCGATGACGCCTGCGTCGATCATGGTCCCGGCGAGCTCCATGCCGTTGACGAACCCCAGACAGGCGTTCGTCACGTCGAAGTTCTGGCAGGACGTGGGCAGCCCGAGCGCGTGGTGGACGGTCACCGCCGTCGACGGCTCCAGATAGCGGCGGCTCACCGACGTGTTCACCAGCAGGCCCACGTCGGCCGGGTCGGTGCCGCTCTCGCTCAGCGCCTTGGCTCCGGCCGTCGTGGCACCGTCGACGAACGAGACGCCTTCCGGCCACCACCGCCGCTCCCGGATGCCGGCGAGTCGCTCCAGCATTCCCGGCCTCAGTCCCAACCGCGTGTAGGCGTCCGCCAGGCGTTCGTCCAGAGCCGCGGAGGTGATGACGTCTGGCGCGTCGGCAACGCTCACCGTCAGGATGGCGGCGTTGCTGAACCGGTGAGTCGCGTTGCCGCCCATGTGTGTCCGTCCCGGTGAGTCGGTCCTGCTGGTGCCACCCGTGCTCCGTCGTTGTGACCTGCTTGCGGTTCGCATAATAACAACGGCGTTCGCCGAGCCGGCTCGTGGCCCAGCCAGTTTCGCCCGATCGGTCGACAGCGGCCCGTTCCGTCCGGCATAGTGATCGCCAGCACAGTGCAGCGCGGGGGTGAGCTGCACCGGGCCGTGGGGGCCCTCACCGGACGGCTCCGCTCCGAGGTCGGGGGACCAGCACATGCCTGAGCCATCACGCCTGCCCGCAACGTCCGGGGCCAGCA
>JBPCOG010000159.1:0-1491 GCA_051000455.1 Lapillicoccus sp.
GTCCGGGAGGAGGGCGCGGGGCTCGCCACCCGGCTGCCCGACGGGTCCGAGGCCTGGTCGGGCTGGGAGGACGCGGCCGTCCCACCGCAGCGGCTCGGCGAGTACCTGCGCGCCTTCGAGCAGCTGATGCAGCGACACGGACGACGGGGTGTCCTCTACGGACACTTCGGTGACGGGTGCCTCCACGTGCGGATCGACTTCCCGTTGACCGCCCCTGACGGTCCGGCGCGGTACCGCGCCTTCCTCGAGGAGGCGGCCGACCTCGTGGTGGCACACGGGGGCTCCCTGTCCGGTGAGCACGGCGACGGACAGGCCCGCGCCGAGCTGCTGCCACGGATGTACAGCCCCCGGATGATGCAGGCCTTCGCGGCCTTCAAGGCGGCCTTTGACCCCGACAACCTCATGAACCCGCACCGGGTCGTGGACCCGGCCCCCGTGGACGCGGACCTGAGGCCGGCGGTGGCGCTCACGCTGGGGACCCGGACCGCGCTCGCGCTCACCGCGGACGGTGGGGACCTCGGTGCGGCGACGCGTCGGTGCGTGGGGGTGGGCAAGTGCATCACCGACAGCGGGGGTGTGATGTGCCCCAGCTACCGGGCGACCCGGGAGGAGCGGCACTCGACGAGGGGACGGGCGCGTCTGCTGTTCGAGATGCTGGCGGGGGAGGTCATCGAGGACGGGTGGCGTTCGCCCGAGGTTCGCGACGCGCTCGACCTGTGCCTGGGCTGCAAGGGGTGCAAGACCGACTGCCCGGTGGGGGTCGACATGGCGACGTACAAGGTCGAGTTCCTCAGTCGGCACTATCAGGGTCGTCGGCGCCCGGCCTCGCACTACGCGATGGGCGCCCTCCCGCGGTGGCTGGGACTGGGGGCGCGTATGCCGTGGACCGTCAACGCGCTGACGCGCTCGCCGCTCGCGGGCGTCATGAAGCGCGTCGGCGGCATCGCGCCGGAGCGGAGCATCCCCCCGCTGGCCGCCACGACGCTGCGCCGGCGGCTCCGGAGGTTGGCCAGCTCCGGCCCGGGTGGCAGGCCGCATGTCGGGCGTCCACAGGTGGTCCTGCTGCCGGACACGTTCACCAACCACTTCGACCCGCAGATCGGGGTGGACGCCGCGGCGGTGCTCGGCCACCTGGGCTACGACGTGGTGCTCCCCGACCGGCCCGTGTGCTGCGGCCTCACGTGGTACAGCACCGGCCAGCTCGGGCCCGCGGCGTCGGCACTGACGCGCACGCTGGACGTCCTCGAGCCGTGGCTCGACGCAGGTGTGCCCGTCATCGGCCTGGAACCGAGCTGCACCGCGATGCTGCGCCACGACGGTGCCGAGCTGCTGCCGGGTGACCCGCGGCTCCCCCGTCTGAGCGCGCTCCTCGAGACGTTCGCCGAGCGGGTGGGCCGGGACGCGGACCTGCCCACATCGACAAGGGAGACCGGCGCGGTCCTGACGCAGGTGCACTGTCACCAGTACGCCGACCTCGGCTACGACGCCGAC
>JBPCOG010000297.1:0-1883 GCA_051000455.1 Lapillicoccus sp.
GCACGGACGACGAGTATACGGACAACCCGCCGCAACCCCGAAACCGCTTCGCGGACCCCGGCCAACGGTCAGCACTTGAGCCCGTCCTTGGGGACAGTGCCACTCACGTAGTAGGCGTCGATCGGCCTGTCGACGCAGGCGTTGGACCGCGTGTATGCCGTGTGCCCGTCGCCGTCGAAGGTGATGAGCACGGCGTTCGACAGCTGCTGGCGGAGCCGGACCGACCACTCGTAGATGGTGGCCGGGTCGCGGGTGGTGCCGACGACGACGATCGGCCCGCTCCCGGGGGCGGCAACCTTGTGCGGCTGCCTCCCCGTCTGGATCGGCCACACCCCGCAGGGCACCGAGCCCCACGCCAGGAACGCGCCCCACGTCGGGGCCGTCTTGGTGAACTCCGCGGCGTTCGCCTCCACCTGCGCCACGTCAGCGGTGTCGGGTTTGTCGAGGCAGTTCACCGCGTAGATGACCTCCATGATGTTGCCGGAGTACTGCCCGCTCGGCGTCCGGTCGGCATACTCGTCGGCGAGCGCCATCAGCGCATTGCCGTCGCCGTTCTTGGCGCTGCGCAGGGCGTCCGACAGCTGGGTCCACTGGCCCTGGTCGTAGAGCGCCGCCCCGATCCCCATGGACCCCCAGCCCTCGGTCAGCTTGGTGACCCGCCGGTCGTTGGTCACGGTGAGCGGTTGCGTGTCGAGCCCCTTGAGGAAGGCCCGGATCCACTGCATCCCCTCCTCGACGGTGGTCCCTACGGGGCAGTTCGCCTTCTTGACGCAGCTCTCGACATAGGACCTCGTCGCGAGCTCGAACCCACGGGCCTGCCCCTCGCTGACCTCCTTCGAAGTGAGGTCCGGGGGGACGACGCCGTCGAGGACGAACCGGCCGACGTTGGCCGGGAAAAGGTCGGCGTAGGTGGAGCCGAGATAGGTGCCATAGGACTTGCCGAGGTAGTTGAGCTTCTGCTCGCCGAGGGCCGAGCGCAGGACGTCCATGTCCTTGGCGACGTCCTCGGTCGACACGTGCGCCAGAAGTGCACCGCCACGGGCCTTGCATCCGTCGGCGAGCTTCTTCGACCCGGCGATGAAGGCCCGCTCCTCGGCCGGGTCGTCCGGTGTGGGGTCCATGCCGAGGAACTCGTCGAGGTCCTTGTCGTCGAGGCAGTCGATCGGCGCGGACTTGCCGACCCCGCGGGGGTCGAAGCCGACGACGTCGAACCGGTTGCGGACCTCGGGGCCGACGATCCGGTTCGCGGACTTCGCGTAGTCCACGCCCGACCCGCCGGGGCCCCCGGGGTTGACGACCAGCGAGCCGATCCGCTGGCTGGTCGCGCGCGCCTTCACCCGCAGGAGGGCGACGTCGACCGACGCGCCGCCGGGGCTCGCGTAGTCGACCGGGACCTTGAGGGTGGCACACTCCCCGCCGACGCAGGTGGCCCAGGCCAGCTTCTGCCCGTAGAAGGGCGCGAGGGCCGGCTGTCCCGGAGGCGGGGTCCCGGGGGTGGTCCCACCCCCGCCCCCTGCAGGACCGCCCCCACCGCTGCTGGAACCGCTGGAGGACGAGCTGGGGGTCTTGCTCGGCAGGAACGGCAGCACCAGGCAGGAGGACAGCGTGAGGCTTGCCAGCGCAGCGCCCGCGACGACACCCACAGCGGAGTGCCGCCCCCGCGACCGGCATACCGGATCGGTCATCCCAGCTCCTCCCTGTCCGTCACTCGCTGTCCGTCGCTCGCTGACCCTGCTGACCGGCGTGAGCGGCCCGCCCACTGACGACGCTATCCCGAAAAGCCCCCCGGCAACTGCAGCGAGACCGCCATGGCCTCGAGGGCGAGCAGCGGCGGCACGTTGGCGTTGATGCGTTCCCGAGCCTCGCCGATGGCGTCCATGCTC
>JBPCOG010000238.1:0-2264 GCA_051000455.1 Lapillicoccus sp.
GCGTGCGTGCCGAGGGCGACCAGGGTGGTCAGGCGTCCCACCCGCCCGTGCAGGGCGCCGTGGACCGCCCGCATGAGCAGCGGCAGCGGGCAGGTCCGGGTGCCGTCCGGCACGAGGAGGCAGACGCCGGCCCCGTCGAGGTCGCGCGCGTCCAGCTGCTCGCGGATGAAGGAGGTCACCTGCTCGTCGCCGAGCACCCCGTCAGCGTCGCCGAGCCGGGCTGCGCGTTCGGCGAGACCGCTCGGGAAGGGGCGGGTCAGGGTCATGGGCCCCACTCTGCGACCCCCCGGTCGCATCAGGCAAGTGCGCCGCCCCGGGTGACCGCTGCCACGCCGCCCGCCGTGGACCGCGCAAAGGTGAGTGGAATAGACTCAACTTCACCGGTGTTGTCCCCGGTGGAACCGCCCGACCATAAAGAAGTCAGCACCGATCGGACCCGAGAGGGAGCACACGGCATACATGGAGCTTCAGCTGACCACCAAGGCGAACGAGGCCGTGTCGGCCGCCGTCCGCGACGCCGCCGCGACCGGCACCCCGCACACCGAGCCGGCGCACCTGCTCAAGGCGCTCGTCGCCCAGGTGGACACGACGACCCCGGCGCTGCTCGAGGCGGCCGGGTCCTCGCTCGCCGCCGCCGGGCAGGGCGCCGAAAAGGCCCTGGCCTCGCTGCCCTCGGTCAGCGGGCCCTCGGTGAGCGCCCCCGGTCTGTCGCGGGGTGCGCTGGCGGTGCTGGAGAGCGCCCGCTCCCTGATGTCCGGCATGGGCGACTCCTTCGTCTCGACCGACCACCTGCTGCTCGCGCTGGCGCGGACGGGCGACTTCGGGCTCGACGCCGCGGCCATCGAGGCCGCGATCCCCCGGCTGCGGGGCGGGCGCCAGGTCACCTCCGAGAACCCCGAGGGCACCTTCGACGCGCTCGGCCGGTACGGCACCGACCTCACCGCCGCCGCGCGCGAGGGCCGCCTCGACCCGGTCATCGGCCGGGACTCCGAGATCCGCCGCGTCGTGCAGGTCCTCAGCCGGCGCACGAAGAACAACCCGGTCCTCATCGGGGACCCCGGGGTGGGCAAGACCGCCGTCGTCGAGGGGCTCGCGCAGCGGGTCGTCGCCGGTGACGTGCCGGAGAGCCTGCGCGGCAAGACGCTGATCAGCCTCGACCTCAGCGCGATGGTCGCGGGCGCGAAGTACCGCGGCGAGTTCGAGGAGCGGCTCAAGGCCGTGCTGGAGGAGATCAAGAGGTCCGAGGGGCAGGTCATCACCTTCATCGACGAGCTGCACACCGTGGTGGGCGCCGGCGCGACCGGGGAGGGCGCCATGGACGCCGGCAACATGCTCAAGCCGCTGCTGGCCCGCGGTGAGCTGCGCCTCGTCGGCGCCACGACCCTCGACGAGTACCGCAAGCACATCGAGAAGGACGCCGCCCTCGAACGGCGCTTCCAGCCCGTCTTCGTCGGCGAGCCCTCCGTGGCGGACACCATCGCCATCCTGCGCGGGCTCAAGGAACGCTACGAGGCGCACCACAAGGTCACCATCGCCGACTCCGCCCTCGTCGCCGCCGCCTCCCTGTCCGACCGCTACATCACCGGCCGCCAGCTGCCCGACAAGGCCATCGACCTCATCGACGAGGCGGCCTCCCGGCTGCGGATGGAGATCGACTCCTCACCCGTCGAGATCGACGAGCTGCGCCGCGCCGTCGACCGGCTGAAGATGGAGGAGCTCGCGCTCGAGAAGGAGCACGACGACGCCTCCCGGGACCGGCTCGAGCGGCTGCGCCTCGACCTCGCCGACCGGGTCGACCAGCTCGCCGCGCTCACCGCGCGGTGGGAGGCCGAGAAGGCGGGTCTGAACCGCGTCGGTGAGCTCAAGGCCCAGCTCGAGGACCTGCGCGGCCAGGCCGAGCGCTTGCAGCGCGAGGGCGACCTCGGCGGCGCCTCGGAGATCCTCTACGGCCGCGTCCCCGCCCTCGAGCAGGAGCTCCTGCAGGCCCAGGCGGCAGAGGCCGGGACCCGCGCCACGGACGCCACCGGTATGCCGGCAGGCGGCTCCCAGCCGATGGTCAAGGAGGAGGTCGGCGCCGACGACATCGCCGACGTCATCTCGCTGTGGACCGGCATCCCCGCCGGGCGGCTGCTGGAGGGCGAGACCGAGAAGCTGCTGACGATGGAGGCGCACATCGGTGCGCGGCTGATCGGCCAGCTCGACGCGGTCCGGGCCGTCGCCGACGCCGTCCGGCGCACCCGCGCGGGCATCTCCGACCCGAACCG
>JBPCOG010000336.1:0-2763 GCA_051000455.1 Lapillicoccus sp.
GGCCGGGACGCACGGGGCTGGCGGCCCCGCCGACCAGCGGTCCGGCGCCAGCAGGCCCACCGCGGGCAACCGGACATGAGACCGGGACCTCGCGCCCGCCGCGTCGTGCTCGCCGTCCTCACCCTCCTGCTGGTCGGCGGCTGCGGCGGACTGCCGGCCACCAGCCCGGTCCTGCCGGGCCGACGGGTGGACGACAACGTCGCACCGCCCGTGCACGTCGTCGTGTCCCCACCGGCCAAGGACGCATCGCCGGACCAGGTCGCCCGGGACTTCATCCGGGCGGGCGCGGCGTTCCAGGAGAGCGACGACAACCAGCAGATCGTCGGCAAGGCCTACCTCGCGCCGGGCTCGGTCGAACGCTGGCGCCCCACCTCCTCGGTGGTCGTGTTCGACGTCAAGACCGCCCTGTCCGTCGAGCCGATGCCCGGGAACCAGATCCGGCTGCGAACCGTCGCCGTGGCCACCCTCGACGAGACCGGTCACTACCGGGAGAACCCCCCGGGGACCATCGTCTCGGTGGTCTTCGCGATGACCAAGGTGGACGGGCAGTGGCGGATCGAGCTCCCGGAGTCCGGGTTCGGGATGTGGCTCAAGTCCGACGACTTCGACCAGCTCTTCACCCCCTTCCGGATCCACTACGTCTCCGCCCCCGAGCACCGTCTAGTCGCCGACGTCAGGTGGTTCCCGCCGGGCCCCAGACTCGCCAGCGCCCTCGCGCGGGCCCAGCTCGAGGCGGTCCCGGACTACCTGCGAGGAGCCGTCGAGACCGGCATACCGGAGGGGACGAAGCTGGCCGTGGACGCCGTGGCCGTCCAGGACGGCGTGGCGACGGTGACGCTGAACGGCAGCGGCCAGTCCGGGGACCCCGCGCGACGGCGGGCCATGTGGGCGCAGTTCGTCGCCACCCTCACCCAGCCGGCGACTGGGGTGGCCGCGGTGTCGCTGGAGGTGCAGTACGTCGGGAAGATCCCCGTTCCCAGCCTCAGCGCGACGATCAGCTCGGTCGGGGACCTCGGCTACGCTCCCGAGGTCGTGCCGCCGCCGACGCGCGGGATCCTGCGCAGCGCCGAGGGGCTCACGCTCATCGACCCGCGGCAGGTGGACGACCTCGGTGCGCGTGGCAAGCAGAGCGCCCAGCAGCCACCGGTCCAGGACCTGCCGACCGTCCCGCCCGGCTACACCGACCTGGCCATGTCGCCGGACGGCTCCGACGTGGCTGCCGTCGGAGGGGACCTGCGTGAGCTCTCCCGCTGGCACGGGACCACCCAGGTCCGGGTCCCGGCGTTCGGCAGCGCCCTGACCAAGCCGTCCTACGACGTGCGGGGCCGGCTCTGGGTGGCCGGCGTCGCCGACCGGACGGCGCGCATCTGGACCTTCGACACGACGAGCGCCGAGGCCACCCGGCCGGTGCCGGTCGACGTCCCCTGGCTCAGCGGCCGGGTCGTCGTCAACCTGCGGGTGTCCCCCGACGGCACCCGGGTCGCGGTCATCTCCCGCCTCCCGGGCGAGCAGGACTACCGCCTCGACATCGCGGGCGTCGTCCGGACCGCGGGCGCGGAGCCGGCCTCGCTCGCCGCGCCGTACCGGCAGGGCGAGCCGCTGCGCAGGTACCTCGACGTCGTGTGGCTCGACCAGACGACGATGGCGGTCCTCGGCCGGGTTCTCGACGCGGACCCGATCCGGCCGTTCATCGTCGACGTCGGCCAGGGCGTCGGGCTGCGCCGGCGCGGGCAGCTCGACCCGGCCCAGACCCTCGTCGCCCCGGTCAAGGACGCAGTCTCGCTGACGACGACCGGCGGTGCCCGCGGCCTGGTGGTGACGACCTCCACGCCGGCGGTCATGGTTCGGGTCGGGAGCGCCTGGGTCAAGCTCCCGACCGGGACCGAGCTGGCCGTCGCCGGGGTCTGAGCTCCCAGCGGGTGGTCCGTTCGGGGGAGGCAGCAAGGGCCGAATACCGGCCGGGAATGGCAATTCACCCGATAACGGACAAATCATCCCCGTGTGAACCTGTTCCTGACGCAAGGTCGCCGGCCTGGCTCATCACCCGGATCCTTTGGAAGGGACACCCCATGATCAACTCACTCGTCAGGCTCCAGACCCGCCTCGCCACCCGTGACCGCGGCGCCACCGCCGTCGAGTACGGCCTCATGGTCGCGCTGATCGCCATCGTCATCATCGCGGCGGTCACCCTCCTCGGCGGCAACCTCAAGACCCTGTTCAACACGGTCGCCACCAGCGTCTGAGTCGCCTCCTCCGCCCTCGCGGCCGGCGGGCAGCCTCTGCCGGTGGCCGCGCGCGAACAGCGCACCCGGGCAGGGCCATCGCCGCAGCCGGAGACCTGCGTGGCGCCCGAGCCCGGGCGCACGCAGTCCCGGTTCAGACGCACTTCCCGGTCCCACTTCCCGGTCCCACTTACCAGTCCCGTTTCGAGAGGGCACCGGTATGCCGCCGTGCCCGATGCGCGTATCCCCTCCGGCACCGTCGCGTGAGCGCGGCGCCACGGCGGTCGAGTACGCCCTCATGGCCGGCCTGCTCGCGGTGGTCATCGCCTCGGCGGTCGCGCTGTTCGGGCAGACGGTGGCGAACCTGTTCCTCATCCCCGCCGGGACGCTCTGAGCGGCTGTGGCAATGCCCTCACTCCTTCGTCACCGCGAGCGCGGGACGGCCGCGTTCGAGATGGCCATCGTGCTGCCCCTCCTGCTCTTCGTCACCGCCGCGCTCATCTACTTCTGCCTCTCCTTCCCCCCCCCTCTCCCCCCCCCC
>JBPCOG010000143.1:0-6654 GCA_051000455.1 Lapillicoccus sp.
GGCTGCTCTACGAGGGCCGCTGGCTCGACCCGCAGTCGCTGATGCTGCGGGAGTCGCTGCAGCGCTGGGTGGCCTCGGCAGTCACCGGCGAGGTCACGCTGCGGCTGCGTCGCGGCGACGACTACTCGATCCTCGACACCCGCGGCGAGAACTTCAGCTACCACCCCGACCGGCTCTCGATGGAGCGCACCGAGGACGCCGCGTTCGGCCCGGTCGACCGGATCGGGCAGCTGACGATGCGCAACCTCGACATCGCCGACTCCCGCGCCAAGCTGGAGATGTATGCCGCCCAGGGGCAGCTGCTCGCGGGGCAGGCCCAGCTCGTCGGGGAGCTCGAGGCGGGGGGCGCCGAGGCGATCGCCGCCGGCCCGGCGACGGCGCGGCGGGACGAGCAGCCCCTCGGCCGGGCGGCCATGGAGTCCGGGACCGACTGAGCGTCCGGCGCCCCCAACACCTCAGCGGTCGGGCCACCGAGGGGCTTCCCAAACCGCGGCGCGGGGGGCAGACTGGTCGTCGGAACTTTCTTTCGTGGCTCAGATCGACTGTGGAGGTTAGATGCGACTCCGACCGCTGGTCACCGCTGCGGCGCTCGCCGCCTGCGTGACCCTCGCCCTGGGACCGGCTCCCGCGCTGGCCACCGCACCTGCACAGGTGCCGGCGGCCCAAGCGACGCAGGAGTGCACGGTCGACGTCCACGCCCAGAAGCAGCAGCTGCGGGCGATGTGGATCGCCTCCGTGTTCAACATCGACTGGCCCTCCAAACCCGGTCTGAGCGCCGACGCGCAGAAGGCCGAGCTCACCTCCTGGCTGGACCTGGCCGTCGCCCAGCGCCACAACGCGGTCATCCTCCAGGTGCGCCCGACCGCCGACGCGTTCTGGCCCTCGGCCCTGGAGCCGTGGTCCCGGTACCTCACCGGCACCCAGGGCAAGGACCCCGGCTACGACCCGCTGGGGTACGCCGTCGCGGAGGCGCACAAGCGCAACCTCGAGCTGCACGCGTGGTTCAACCCCTACCGCATCACGATGAACACGACGACCGACCCCGCGACGCTGACCCCGGACCACCCGGCGAGGCAGCACCCCGACTGGGTCGTCTCCTACGGGGGCAAGCTCTACTACAACCCCGGTGTCCCGGCGGCCCGCCTGTTCGTCGAGGACGCGATCATGGACGCGGTGAGCAGGTACGACATCGACGCCGTCCACTTCGACGACTACTTCTACCCCTACCCCGTCGCGAACCAGGCCTTCCCCGACGACGCCCAGTACGCGGCATACGGGGCGGGGATGAGCCGTGAGGACTGGCGCCGGGACAACATCAACAAGCTCGTTCTCGAGCTGCAGGGCCGGATCAAGGCGGCCAAGCCGTGGGTGAAGTTCGGGATCTCGCCGTTCGCGGTCTGGCGCAACAAGGCCACCGACCCCCGCGGCTCCGACACGACGGCCGGGGCGCAGACGTACGACAGCCTCTACGCCGACACCCGCCGCTGGGTGCGTGAGTCGTGGATCGACTACATCGCCCCACAGGTCTACTGGGCCGAGGGCTTCGCGCCCGCAGACTACGACAAGGTCACCTCGTGGTGGGCCGAGCAGGCGCGCGGCACCAACGTGCACCTCTACATCGGGCAGGCGACGTACAAGATCGGGACCTCCACCCAGTCGCCGGACTGGATGGACCCGCAGGAGATGAGCGACCACCTCGGCTACAACACCGGCTTCCCCGAGGTGAAGGGCGACATCTACTTCAGCGCCAAGGACGTGCGCGCCAACCGGCTCGGGGCGACGAGCCTGCTCAACCGCACCTGGTACGCCCACCCAGCGCTCGTACCACCGATGCCCTGGATCGACGCGAGCGCCCCCAAGTCGCCGAAGACGCTGCACGCGTCCGCGTCGGGCGACGGCGTGCGGCTGTCCTGGCGGCCGGGGGACGCGAGCACCACGTCGTATGCCGTGTACCGGCTCCCGGAGACCCACGGCCGGGTCAAGGCGGACGACTGCCGGCTCGCGGACGCGACGTACCTCGTGGCGACGATGCGGGCGGCCGCCGGCGACCAGCAGTGGACCGACCCGGGGGCGCAGCCCGGTCAGGGCTACACCTACGTCATCACCGGCCTGGACCGGACGTGGAACGAGTCGGACCCGCAGCAGGTGACGGTCCGGCCGTGACCTGACCGGTGCCGTGGTGCCCGGTCAGCCGCCGAGGAACGAGGCGCGGGCTCGGACGCTGATGTCGGCCTGGTCCGTGAAGAGCCCGTCGATGCCGGTGCGGAGGAAGGCGACCTGCTCCTCCGCGGCGCGCCCGGCAGCGGCCTGCTCCGTCCCGACCCAGAACTCCACCGGGAGGAACTGGTTCTCGGCGCGGAAGGTCCACGGGACGACCTCCAGCCCGGCTGCGTGGGCGTCGCGGACCAGGTCCGTCGGCCGGTCCAGCCGGTAGTCGGTGGTGAGCGGGATGACCCGGCTCTTCTCCGGCCCGATGGCATCCACCTTGCCGGCGAGGAAGGCCAGCCCGGCCGGGGTCACGAAGCCGTCGTAGTCGGCCGGGGCGCCGGGAACACCCGACGCCGGGCGTCCCCTTGCGTCGATGAGGAAGATCGTGCGTGCCCTGAGGCCGAGGTCGGTCCGCAGTGCGAGCAGGTTCACCAGCTCGAAGGACTGGACGAGGACCGGCGCGTCCGCCGAGTCCAGTCCGGCGGCGCGCAGTGCCTGGACCATCGGTGTCTCGATGGGCAGGCCGATGGAGGAGAAGAAGGACGGGTGCTTCGTCTCGGGCGCGATCCCGACCGGGCGGCCGAGCTCGGTGCTGAGACGGGCCCGGAGGTCGAGGACCTCCTCGAACGTCGGAACCGGGAAGCGGCCGTCATAGTCGGTGTTGCCCGGCCGCACCTGCGGGAGCCGTTCCCGGGCACGCAGCGTCTGCAGCTCGGCGAGGGTGAAGTCCTCGGTGAACCACCCCGACACGCTCTTCCCGTCGATCCTCTTCCTGGTCATGCGGCTGGCGAACTCGGGGTGCCGGGCGACGTCGGTCGTGCCGGACATCTCGTTATCGTGCCGGGCTACGAGGACGTGGTCCTTCGTCGGCACGAGGTCCAGCTCGATGACGTCAGCGCCCAGGCGCACCCCGAGCTCGAAGGACGCGAGCGTCTCCTCAGGGCGGTAGCCGGGGGCGCCGCGGTGCCCGTAGATGACCGGCATCCGCCCGGGGCGCAGCCGGGGGACGCTGGACGGCACCCCGGGCGCGGGGCTGCCGGGCGCCGGGCTGCCGGGCGCCGGGCTGCCGGACGCGGAGCACCCGGCGAGCGAGAGTGCCAGCCCACTGAGCAGCAGGCGGTGCACGTCGCGGCGTGGGAGATCGATCACCCGAGGATCATGGCACCCCGCGCGGTTGTCGACGGCATACAAACCTAGGATGTGCCGGTGAGCCGCGACCGCGACACCCGGCAACCCCCTTCGCGCCGTGCGACGGCGGCGACGAGAGGACGGGTTGAGGGCAGCGCCGGGCACCTCGCGACCGCGGCCCAGCGCCGGATGGAGTCCTCGCACGACTGGTACCGCGCGCTCTCGGCGGAGGACCGCTCCTGGGTGGGTCTGGTCGCCCAGGCGGGCATCGCCGCCTTCATCACGTGGTTCCGGTCGCACGGGCAGGGCCAGCCGGTCACGGCCAACATCTTCGGCACCGCGCCACGCGAGCTGACCAGGTCGATCAGCCTCGGGCAGACCCTCGACCTGGTGCGCTCCGTCGTCGACGTCGTGGAGGACGAGGTGAGTGCGCTCGCCGCGCCGGGGGACGAACAGGTGCTGCGTGAGGCGGTGCTGCGCTACTCCCGGGAGATCGCCTTCGCCGCCGCGCACGTCTACGCGGAGGCCGCCGAGGCACGCGGAGCGTGGGACGCCCGCCTCGAGGCCCTCGTCGTCGACGCCGTCCTGCGTGGGGAGGCCGACGACTCGATGCAGTCACGGGCGACTGCCCTCGGCTGGGGTTCGTTCGCGTCCGTCACGGTGGTGGCGGGCGGGACACCGCCACGGGGTCCCGCCGCCGCAGTCGACACGTTGCGGCGGGCAGCGGGGCGCCTCGGAGTCGATGCGCTCGCCGCGGTCCAGCGCCGCCGGCTCGTCGTCATCCTCGGGGGGACCACCACCGCCATGGAGGTCGTCTCCGACCTCACCGGTCACTTCGGCGACGGCCCGATCGTCGTCGGCCCCACCGTCCCCCACCTGTTCGCGGCGGGACGGTCGGCGCGGGCCGCGCTGAGCGGCCTCGCCGCGGCACCCGCCTGGCCGGAGTCCCCCCGCCCGGTCCACACCGACGACCTGCTCGCCGAGCGGGTCCTCGCGGGGGACGGGCCGGCCCGGCGGATCCTCGTCGAGCGGGTCTACCTCCCGCTGAGCGCCCAGCCCGTGCTGCTCGAGACCGCGTCGGTGTACCTCGAGAGCGGCGGCGGCCTCGAGTCGACGGCGCGGCTGCTCTTCGTGCACCCCAACACGGTCCGTTACCGGCTCGGGCGGATCAGCGGGGTGACCGGGTACGACCTGCGCCACCCCCGGGAGGCCCACTCCGCCCGGGTCGCCCTGGCCCTCGGGCGCCTGGCCCAGCCACCGGGCGGGTCCCCGCGGGTCCACGCCCGCGGGCCCCACGGGCCTGACGTGCTCGACGGGAGCGGCGGGTGCGGCATACCACAGCCGGTCTTGGAGGAAACCTCCAAGCCGACTGTCGATAGTTAGGCTGGTTCGGTCACGGCTGAGCCAGCGGTGCGGAGGGAAGGGTGAAGGAGTGCTCGTCATCGCCTGCCCCGGACAGGGGTCCCAGACTCCCGGCTTCCTCGCGCCGTGGCTCGAGCTGCCCGGGTTCCGGGACCGCATGCAGTGGCTCTCGGTCGTGGCCGGGCTCGATCTCGTCAGGCACGGGACGGAGTCGGACGCCGACACCATCCGGGACACGGCGGTGGCCCAGCCCCTCATCGTCGGTGCGGGCCTGATCTCGCTGCTCGCCCTCTTCGCACACCCGGCCGACGGATTCCGCCAGGTCGCCGCCGGCAGCGGCCACTCGGTCGGCGAGATCACCGCGGCGACAGCGGCCGGTGTGATGACGGCCGAGCAGGCGATGGTGTTCGTCCGGGAGCGCGGCAAGGCGATGGCCGCCGCGAGCGCCGTCACCCCGACCGGCATGAGCGCGGTCGTCGGGGGCGACCCGGTCGAGGTCACGGCAGTGATCGAGGGGCACGGCCTGACCGCGGCCAACATCAACGGCGCCGGCCAGGTCGTCGCCGCCGGGACGATGGAGCAGCTGGCCGCGCTGGGCGCGGACCCCCCCGCCCGGGCGCGGGTGGTCCCGCTGCAGGTCGCTGGTGCCTTTCACACCGAGCACATGGCTCCCGCCGTCGAGGTCCTGCGCGGCTATGCCCGGGCCATCTCCACCCACGACGCCCGGGGGCGGCTGGTGTCCAACGCGGACGGCAGCGTCGTGCACAGCGGCCGCGAGGTCCTGCGCCGCCTCGTCGCCCAGGTGAGCAACCCGGTCCGCTGGGACCTGTGCATGGAGACCTTTCGCGACCTCGGCATCACCGGCCTCATCGAGATCCCGCCGGCCGGAACCCTGGCTGGTCTGGCCAAGCGTGCCCTGCCCGGAGTGGAGGTGCTGGCGCTGAAGACACCGGCCGACCTGCCCGCCGCCCACGAGATGATCCGCCAGCACGGCGCCAGCAACATGGCGGCGCAGACCCCCACCTGGCGCCTGGTCATCGCGCCCAGCAAGGGTACGATCTCGTTCACCCACTCGGAGCCGGGGACCGTGGTCACCCCCGGCGCGGTCGTGGCCCGGGTCTCGACCCTGCGCGACACCTACGACGTCGCCGCCCCGCATGGCGGTCAGGTCCTCGAGTGGCTCGTCGAGGACGGCGACCCCGTCTCTCCCGGGCAGCCCCTGCTCCGTCTGCACCCCCAAGGATGATGATGACTGACCGCACGGCAGGTGCCTCGACACGCACCCCGGCACGCACCCCGGCGCCTGCCCCGAAGGGCACCGGGCACCTCACCTCCGGCGACGGCGCCAAGCACTCGCGCATCTGGGGCGTGGGGGGCTACCGGCCCGAGCGGGTCGTTACCAACGACGAGATCTGCCAGTGGATCGACTCGAGCGACCAGTGGATCCGCGAACGGTCCGGGATCATCAGCAGGCGCTGGGCCGCCAAGGACGAGACGGTCATCGACATGGCCGAGACCGCGTCCCGGGATGCCCTGGCGATGGCCGGCGTCGACCCCAGCCAGATCGGCTGCATCATCCTGGCGACCGTCACGCACCCTTACCAGACCCCGGCCGCCGCACCCCAGCTCGCGACCCGCCTCGGCTCGACCAACGCCGGCGCCTACGACATCTCGGCGGCCTGCGCCGGGTACTGCTACGGCATCTCCATGGCCAGCGACATGGTGCGCGCCGGCAGTGCCGAGTACGTCCTCGTCGTCGGTGTCGAGAAGCTGTCCGAGTTCACCGACAAGCACGACCGCGGCACCGCGTTCATCTTCGGCGACGGCGCCGGCGCCGCAGTGGTCAGGCCGTCCGACATGCCCGGGATCGGCCCGAAGGTGATGGGCTCCGACGGAACCCAATGGGGGGCCACCTCGCAGCGGGGCTCGTGGGTCGACGTCCGGGACAAGGACCTC
>JBPCOG010000394.1:0-11134 GCA_051000455.1 Lapillicoccus sp.
TGGGCGAAGACGTTGCGGGCGACCTCGTCCGCGGTGAGGTCCCACCGCTGGGCAAGCGTCAGCGCGGGGAGCAGCTCGGTGACATCCGGGCCGATGAGGTGGGCTCCGACGATCTCGTTGTGCTCCCTGTCCGCGACGATCTTGACGAAACCGACCGCCTCGCCGAGACCCTGCGCCTTGCCGTTGGCGGAGAACGGGAAGCTCGCCGTCCTGACGTCGAAGCCCTTGTCCCTGGCCTGCTCCTCGGTGTAGCCGAACGAGGCGATCTGGGGCTGGCAGTACGTGGCCCTCGGGATCATGTCGAAGTCGATCTCCAGAGTCTCGGCGCCCGCGATGGTCTCCGCGGCGACGATGCCCATCGCCTCGGCGGTGTGCGCGAGCATGAGCTTGGCCGTGACGTCCCCGATGGCGTAGATGCCCCTGACGTTGGTCCGGCCCCGACCGTCGACCCTGACGGCCCCCCGGTCGGTGATCTCGACCCCCACGTCCTCGAGCCCGTAGCCCTCCGTGCGGGGGGCGAAGCCGATCGCCTGCAGGACCTTGTCGGTCTCGAGGACCTGCGTCGCCCCTCCCCCGGCCGGGGAGACCGTCACCCGCACCGGCGTGCCGGGGTCGCCGGAGTCCTCGATCTTCTCGACCCTGGTCCCGAGCAGCACCTTGACGCCGAGCTTCTTGTAGTGCTTCAGCAGTTCCTTGGAGACGTCCGGGTCCTCGGTGGGCACCATCCGGTCGAGGAACTCGACGATGGTCACGTCGACGCCGAAGTTCTTCAGCACATAGGCGAACTCGACCCCGATCGCGCCGGACCCGGCGATGATGATGCTGCCGGGGAGCTGGTCCGTGAGGATCTGCTCCTCGTAGGTGACGACCCGGTCCGACAGCGTCGTGCCGGGGATGAGCCGGGTGATCGCCCCGGTGGCGATGATGAGGTTCTCACAGGTCACGGCCCTGCTCGAACCGTCCTCCGCCCGGACGTCGACGGTGCCCTGGCCGGTGATGGTCCCCCAGCCGTTGATCTCCGTGACCTTGTTCTTCTTCATGAGGAAGTGCACGCCCTTGACGATCCCGGCCGACACCTGCCGACTCCGGGCGTGGGTGACGCCGTAGTCCATCGTGGCGTCGCCCCGGATCCCGAACTTGCCCTTCTCGTGGGTGAGCAGGTGGGACAGCTCGGCGTTGCGCAGCAGCGCCTTGCTGGGGATGCACCCCACGTTGAGGCAGACACCACCCCAGTACCTGTCCTCGACCACGGCGGTCCTGAGCCCGAGCTGGGACGCCCGTATCGCGGCCACGTAGCCGCCGGGGCCGGCACCGAGGACGAGGACATCGAAGTCAGCCATGGCGGACAGCCTACGGGTGGTCACAACTTGGTGAATCGTCGCGTTCTCCCACACTTCCGCGCCGGTCAGGAGTACCTTCCCTTCCGACGGTCGCAGTGACGCGGCCCGGATCCTGTGGAGGTCTGCCGTGAACCGTGATGCCGACCCCGACGTGAGCGACGACAGGCACCCGCACTCGGCTCCGCCGGCAAACGCGGGCCTCATGGTCCTTGCCGGCGTGCTCGTCGCCATCCCGATCGTCGCCCTGATGTGGGTCGGCAGCTACACCAGGGCCGAGCCGCGGCTGGCTGGCTTCCCGTTCTTCATCTGGTACCAGTTCCTGTGGGTCTTCCTCTGCTCGGCGCTGACCTTCGCGGCATACCGGGTCGTGCTGAAGGCCCGCCCGCACCGTCCGATGACCAAGGACGGCAACGCCTTCGTCGCAGAGGAGACCGACAAGTGAGCGCCCTGCTCGTTCCAACGGAGACCACCACCGGCGTCAACGCGGTCGCCCTCACCGTCCTCATACTGCTCTTCGCCCTGGTCGCCGTCCTCGGGTTCTGGGCGTCCCGGTGGCGGCGGCCGACCAGCATGGAGAGCCTCGACGAGTGGGGCCTCGGCGGCCGAAGCTTCGGCACCTGGGTCACCTGGTTCCTGCTCGGAGGTGACCTCTACACGGCATACACCTTCATCGCGGTGCCTGCGGCAATGTTCGCGCTCGGCTCGGTGAGCGGCTTCTTCGCGGTGCCGTACACGATCATCCTCTACCCGATCATCTTCGTCTTCATGTCCCGCCTGTGGTCGGTGAGCCACCGGCACGGTTATGTGACGCCGGCGGACTTCGTCGCCGGCCGGCACGGCTCACGCGGGCTCTCCCTCGCCGTCGCGATCACCGGGTTCGTCGCAACGATGCCCTACATCGCGCTGCAGCTCGTCGGCATCCAGGCCGTCCTCGAGGTGGCGGGCATCGGCGGCTCCGGCAACCTGCTGGCCAAGGACCTGCCGCTCTTCGTCGCCTTCGTCGTGCTCGCCCTCTACACCTACACCTCCGGGCTGCGCGCCCCCGCACTGATCGCGTTCGTCAAGGACATCCTCATCTACCTCGTCATCATCGTCGCGATCGTCTACCTGCCCTCGAGGTTCGGGGGCTGGGAGAACATCTTCGCCGCCGCCGAGAAGAAGATGACCACCGCCAACCCGACGACGGGCCGACCCCCGGGCGCCTTCATCCCGGGACCGGCGCAGTTCTGGGCCTACGGCTCGCTCGCCCTCGGCTCCGCGATGGCACTGTTCATGTACCCCCACTCGATCACCGCGACGCTTTCCTCCAAGAGCCGCAACACGATCCGGCGCAATGCCGCGATCCTGCCGGCGTACAGCTTCGTGCTGGGCCTGCTCGCCCTGCTCGGGTGGGTCGCCATTGCGGCCGGCACCAAGCCGATCGGGCTGGACGGCGCCCCGAACGCGCAGCTGGTCATCCCGCAGCTGTTCGAGGACGCGTTCCCGTCCTGGTTCGCCGGCGTGGCCTTCGCCGCCATCGCCATCGGTGCGCTCGTGCCGGCGGCCATCATGTCGATCGCGGCGGCCAACACCTTCACCCGCAACATCTACCGCGAGTGGTTCCGCCCCGACGCCACCCCGCAGCAGGAGGCCAAGGTCTCCAAGGTGGCCTCGCTCGTCGTCAAGGCGTTCGCCCTCGTGTTCGTCCTCGTCCTGGACAAGCAGAACGCCATCAACTTCCAGCTCCTCGGCGGCATCTGGATCCTGCAGACGTTCCCCTCGATCGTCTTCGGCCTCTACACCCGGTGGTTCCACCGCTGGGCGCTGCTCGCGGGGTGGGCCGTGGGCATGACCTACGGCACCCTCAAGGCCTACAACGTGTCGTCCGCGACGACGCCCCACTTCGGCGGGTCGGTGGCCTCGATCGAGGGGCTCGGCGAGATGGGCTACATCGCGCTGACCGCGTTCGTCATCAACGTCGTCATCGCGGCGGTCCTCACCCTGCTCCTTCGGGCCGCCAAGGCCCCCGAGGGCGTCGACCAGACGATCCCCGCCGACTACTTCGCCGACGAGGGCGACCCGAAGGTCAAGCCGCTTCCCGACCTGCTGCAGGAACCGACACCGAGCCGCTGAGCGAGAGCCGCTGAGCCGCTGAGCCGCTGCCGCGAGCCGTACCCGGCCACCGGAGCGGGAGTATCGTCGACGGGTGATCAACGGGGCCCATGTCGTCATCTACAGCCGCGACGCCGGCGCGGACCGCGACTTCCTCAGGGACGTGCTCGGCTACCGGCACGTCGATGCCGGGGACGGCTGGCTCATCTTCCGGCTGCCCCCGGCGGAGGTGGCCGTGCACCCGGTCGAGGGCCGTGAGTCCCACGAGCTGTTCCTCATGTGCGACGACATCCAAGCCACCGTGGAGCAGCTCGCCGCGAAGGCCGTCGAGCTCTCCCGGCCGGTCAGCGACGAGGGGTGGGGGCTGCTCACCGCCATCAGGCTGCCCGGCGGCGGCGAGCTCGGGCTCTACGAGCCCCGTCATCCCCGGGCCACGGGTCTCTGAACCGGCCTCGCCCGGTCGCACGATGGTGTAACTTACAAGTTCATGACAACTTCGCGGTTCGCGGCCATCGCCGACGACCTGCGCGAACGGATCGCGCTCGGCGAGTTCGGCGCGGACGGTGCGCTGGACTCGGAGGCCGAGCTGGGCAGCCGGTATGCCGTGTCACGCCCCACCGTCCGCAAGGCCCTCGAGCAACTGCGCGAGGGCGGCCTGGTGGACTCGCGCCACGGCGCGGGCTGGTTCGTCGTCGGGTCATCCTTCCACCAGCGCCTGGCCATCGGGACGTTCCGGCACGCCTCGTCCGCCGTCGCCGATGCCGGCAAGCAGGTCGAGCGACGCATCGTCGAGCTCGCCTTCCTCCCCGCCCCGCCGGCGCTCGCGGGGCAGCTGCACGTCCCCGCCCGGGCTGACCTGCTGCACTGCCGGTCCGTGCGCACGGTCGACGGGGAGGGTCTCGACGTCGTCCGGGAGTGGGTGCCCGCCGCCCTGGCGGGGGGCATCAGCCGGGACGCGGCCACGCGTCCGGGCATCTGGGAGACGCTGCGGCAGCAGGGACACCGGATCACCGCGGTCCGCCAGACGATCACGGCCGGCCTGGCGAGCAGCTCCGATGCCGACCTGCTGGGGGTCGAGGCCGGCTCCGCCCTGCTGCTGGTGCGCCGCCTCGCCGCCGACGCGCACGGCATACCCGTGGCCCTGTCGGACCACCGCTACCTCGCCCAGCGGTTCGCCCTCGAGGTCGAGTTCAACTCCGGGCCGTCCACCGCCGCGTCAGAGCCCCCGGGGCTGCGCGCCGTCGACCGGGCCGGGAAGAGGTCGGCATGAGGGTCCTCGTCACCGGCGGGGCCGGCTTCATCGGGTCCAACTTCGTCCTGCGGGTCCGTCGGACCCGTCCGGACTGGGAGCTGACGGTGCTCGACGCGCTCACGTATGCCGGCAACCGGGAGTCGCTGCGGGCGGTGGAGGACGAGATCACCTTCGTCGAGGGGTCGGTCGCCGACGAGGTGCTCGTCGACCGGCTGGTCGCCGCGAACGACCTCGTCGTCCACTTCGCGGCGGAGTCGCACAACGACAGCAGCCTCGACAGTCCGTGGCCGTTCGTCGAGTCGAACATCATCGGCACCTACCGGCTGCTCGAAGCGGTTCGCCGCCACGAGCGGCGGATCCACCACGTCTCCACCGACGAGGTCTACGGCGACCTCGAGCTGGACGACCCCGACCGGTTCACCGAGTCCACGCCCGTCAACCCGTCGAGCCCCTACTCGGCGTCCAAGGCCAGCGCCGACCTGCTCGTGCGGGCGTGGGTCCGCTCCTTCGGGATCCGGGCCACCTTGTCGAACTGCTCGAACAACTACGGTCCGAGACAGCACGTCGAGAAGTTCATCCCTCGCCAGATCACGGGCATCCTCGAGGGCGTCCGCCCGAAGCTCTATGGTGCCGGCTCCAACGTCCGGGACTGGATCCACTGCGACGACCACAACGACGCCGTCGTCGCGGTCGTCGAGCACGGCCGCCTGGGTGAGACCTACCTCATCGGGGCCGACGGCGAGATGGACAACCGGGCGGTCATCGCGCTGCTGCTCGAGCTCATGGGCAGGCCCCCGGACTGGTTCGAGCACGTCAACGACCGACCGGGGCACGATCTGCGGTACGCCATCGACTCGTCGAAGCTGCGGCGGGAGACCGGCTGGCGGCCGGTCTACGGGGATATCCGCGCGGGACTGGCGCAGACGGTCGAGTGGTACCGCGAGAACGAGAGCTGGTGGAGAGCGGCCCGGTCCAGCAGCGAGCGGACCTACGCGAGACTGGGGCGCTGAGCCGCCTCAGTGTTGCGGTGGCGGCTGCTCGGGCGGTGGCGGCTGCTCGGGCGGCGGCTGCTCGGGCAGGGCGGGGACGGCGGCGAGTGCCTCCTCGTCGTCGAGTCCGGTCAGCTGCAGCAGGTCGACGATGAGCGAGCGGATCTGGACGAGCAGGGCGTCGGTCGAGAGGTTGCCCCGCTCCAGCACCGCCGTTCGCCGCCCGACGGCGACCAGCCCGGTCCGACCGATCTGCGGATGGGCGTTCTCGGCCAGGGCGCGCCTGACGATGTCGACCGCCCTGGCGAGGTCGAGCATCACCTCGGCGTAGGACGGTGGCACGGGGTGCCCTCGGTAGGCGCCGATGGAGACGCGACGCGCCAGCACCCGCGTGCTCCGCATCGCCCGGTCAAGGGGCTCGACGAGGTCCGCGATCTTGCGCACGCTCTGGCCCTCGCTGCGCCGGAACGGTGACGACGCGATGACCGAGAGCCCCTCGTCCGCGGCCGCCTGCAGCTCCCGTATCAGTGCTTCCGTCGCCCGGGCCGAGGCAAGGATCTCGGCGGCACGTTCGGCGCGGTGTTCGATGTCACCGCCGCCCGTGCTCTCGGCGACGCCGCGCAGCAGCTCGGCGATCGTCCCCAGGACGAGGGACGCCTGCACGCGGGGGCGCCTCAGGGGGGCGTGCGGGACGATGGCCGCGGCAGCAAGGGCGACCGCGCCACCGATGAGCGCATCGAGCCACCGGGTGAACGCCTGCCCGGGCGCCACGCCGACCGCGGTGATGAAGACGGACTGCACCGCCGCCTGGATGACGAGCAGTCCCCCGGCGTCGAGCAGGAGGGCACTCGACATGGCGACGCCGACGATCAGCGCGATCTGCCAGCCGCCGTTGCCGAAGACCGAGACGAACACGTCGGCGACGACCAGGCCGAGGGCGACGCCGACCGTCACCTCGGCCACCCGGCGCAGCCGCTGCCCGTACGTCATGCCGAGGCACACGATCGCCACGATCGGCGCGAAGAACGGGGTGGGGTGCCCGACGAGGTCCTTGGCGACGAACCAGGCCAGCCCCGCGGACAGCGCGCACTGGGCGACGTGCCACCCCTTGCTGCGCAGGCGCTGGACCCGGGCCCGGGCCGAGAGCCGGCTGCGGTCCCAGGCGCGGTCCAGCAGCTCGTGAGGGCGGTCGGACAGCCGCGGGGAGGTCACGCCCCGATCGTCCCACCCGCAGCGGCTGCGGGCTTCACCCGAGCCCGCTGGTCAGCCCTGGGCGCGCAGCGCCTCGTAGATCCGGCGCGCCGCCGGGGCAGCGGTGCCGGCGCCGGTGCCCGCCTGAGCCACCATGACGACCACGGCATACCTCGGAGCCGTGGCCGGGGCGTACGACGCGAACCAGCTCGTCGCCTGCTTGCCGAACACCTCCGCCGAGCCGGTCTTCCCGGCGACCGGGTAGGCGTCCTGGGGCCAGCCGGCGAACGCCCCCGCGGCCGTCCCCTCGGTGACCACCCCGCGGAGCGCGTCGCGGAGGAAGGCCAGCACGTCGGGGCGCAGGGGCGCCGTGCCGGCGGCCTTCGGCGCGATGGGCTCGGTGCCGGTGCCGTCCGGGTTGCGGAAGGCGGCCGCCACCTGCGGCACCCAGCGGGTGCCGCCGTTGGCGATCGCCGCGTAGACGGTCGCCAGCTGCAGCGGCGTGACGGCGATGTCGCCCTGCCCGATGGCGAAGTTGGCCGCGTCCCCGGCACGGAACTGGAACCCCGTCTGGCAGTTCTCGACGGCGAGGGACGTGAGGTAGCCCGCCCGTGCGGGGTCGGTGGCCGCCACCTCCGGGTAGCCGCTGCCGGCCCGGTTGCAGACCTCGGCCCGGGTCGCCTCCCAGGTCTGCCGCTTCCACTCGCGGTCGGGGATGCGCCCGGCCACCTCGCTCGGCAGGTCGACGCCGGTCCTGCTGCCCAGCCCGAAGGCCCTGGCCGCGGAGACGAACGGGTCGGCGCTGTCGTCCCTGGCCGTCAGGCCCCCCTGGGCGAGCCAGGCCCGGTAGGCGAACTGGTACCAGATCGTGTCGCAGGAGACCTCGATGTTGCGCCGCAGCGTCAACGGGCCGAAGGCCCTCGACTCGTAGTTGCCGAAGCGGCGGTTCCCCACCTGGACGCTCGCCGGGCAGTCGTAGGTGCCGGTGAGGTCGACGCCGGTGCTGGCGACGGCCGGCACCGAGACCACCTTGAAGGTCGACGCGGGCGGCATGGCGGCACTGGTGACCCGCGAGACGAGCGGGGTGCCCGCGGCCGGGCCGCTCAGCCTGTCGAGGTCGGCCTGGCTGATCCCGCCGTTCCAGACGTTGGGGTCGTATGCCGGGTAGCTCGCGGCCGCGACCACCGCCCCGTTCGTCACTTCGAGGACGACCGCAGCACCCGAGTCCGCGGCATACCCGCCCCGGCGCGCCGAGGCCACGGCCTCCGCGAGCGCGCGTTCGGTGGCCGCCTGGACCGGTCCTGAGAGGTGGGTGACGACGTCCCGGCCCGGCACCGGCGGGGTGCTGGCCAACTGCGCGGTGACGATGCCGCGGGGGTCGACCGCGACCGACGTCGTGCCGTGGGAGCCCCGCAGCACGCTGTCGTACTGCGCCTCGAGACCGGCCCGGCCCACGGTTTCCGTCTCGGTGACCGCTCCCCCGGCGGCGGCGATGTCCGCGGCGTTCGCACGGTCGACGTAGCCGAGCAGGTGCGCGGCGTTGACCCCGGCGGGGGCGGGGAAGGCGCGGACCGGGACGGTGACGACCCCGACACCCGGGTAGCTCTCCGGCTGCTCGGACAGGCTGAGGGCGCGCTGCGGGTCGACCCGGTCCGCGACCGGGATGGGCTGGTACGGGGAGCCGTTGAAGCAGGCCGGTGGTGGTTTCGCACCGGTGGTCCCGCACAGGAACGTCCTGTCCCACAGCGGTTCCGGGGCCAGCCGCAGCACGGCTGCGACCCGCTCGATCTCGGCGCGGCCGGCGTCCTTCGCGCCGGCCAGCGCTGAGCGCTCGATGGTGACGGACAGCGTCGTCGTGTTGGTGGTCAGCGCCTCCCCCCGCGAGTCGAGGATGCGGCCCCGCACCGCGGGTTCGACGACGGTGCGGGTGGCTGTCTGCCTGGCGACCTGGTGCAGCTCGTTCTGCTGCAGGACCTGGACCTGCCCCAGACGGCCGAGGAGCAGGCTGACGAGGGACAGGACGAGGCCGCCCAGCACGACGATCCGGGGTTGGCGCGACCTCATGCGAGCCGGCGGCGGACCAACGCCTGGTCGAGGCGGATGAGCAGGGGAAGGGCCAGCGCCCCGACGAGCAGGGTGACCGCGACGCGACTGGCGGCGGCGGCAAGGTCGGTGACCCCGTCGGCGAGGACGGTCAGGGCGACCCGCCCGACCTGCACGGAGGCGGCCGCCGACAGCAGCGCGGCAGCCGGGACGAGGGCGGTGCGCCCGCCGTCACGGCGGAAGGAGCCGGCCAGGGCGCCGGACGCGGCATACAGCAGTGCGGTGACTCCCAGGGGCGAACCGGAGGGTGGGACGAGGTCGACCACCCAGCCCGCGGCCAGCCCGAGCACCGCCCCGGGCACCCGTCCGCGCAGCACCGCACCGGAGGCGACGAGGATGACCACGAGGTCCGGGACGAGCCGGGCCGGCACCCCCGTGCGGGGCAGCACGGTTGCGCCGGCCAGCACTGCGAGCAGGACGAGGCCGGCGCGCAGCAGTCCGAGCAGGGTCAGCCGCGGCATCAGCCTCCTCCGGTGACGGGGGCGCGAGGCCGCTCGCGGGGAGCGGACATGAGGACGGCGACGACGTCGAGGGTTGCCGGGTCAATGGCGGGGTGGACGACCGCGGTCCGGGTGAGCCGGCCGCGGGGCGGGTCGACGGCGACGACCGTGCCGACGAGCACGTGCGGCACGTACGGGCGCTCGTCGACACTGCCCAGGGTGCTGACCTGGTCGCCCACCTTGACCGCCCCCTGGTCGACGAGGGTCAGCGACAGGTCCCCCGGAGCCCGGGCGGGGCTGTCCACGGGGGCGGCCGCACCGACCGAGCCGAGAGCGCCCGAGCCGGGAGCGCCCGAGCCGGGGGCGCCCGAGCCGGGGGCGCCCGAGCCATTGACGCGGACTGCGACCGTGGCGTCCGCGCCGCCGAGCACCTCGACGTCGCACGTCCACGGGGCGACCGACATGACCCGGCCCACCAGACCGGCTGCGGCGACGACGGTGAGGCCGGGGCTGACCCCGTCGCGCTGCCCGACGTCGAGCGTGACGGTCCGTCCCCCCGGGGTGGTGGTGCCTGCGCCCCGGTAGCCGACGACCCGGGCCGGCACCACCCGGGCGCCGGCGGTGGATGGTGACGCGAGGACTTGGGCGACGGCACCGGCCTGCGCGAGGTCGGACTCGCGCAGCCTCAGCTGGGCCGCGAGCCGCTCGTTGTCCCGGCGCACGCTGCTCGCGTCGCTGTCATCCCGGCCGACGAGGAACCGCTGCACCGGCCCCACCACGATGGCCCCCACCACGCGGAGCCGGTCCGGCACGCCGGAGCCGGACAGGTCGAGGATGGCGAGCAACACTGTCAACGCGAGCATCGCCCCCAGGAGTCGACCCCTGACGTGCTCGGTCACGGCTGCGGCCGTGCCGGCAGGCGGGCCCCCACCATCAGAACCGGGTGCTGCTGACGAGCACGCGCTCGAGGGCGGTGAACTCCTCGACACACCGTCCGGAGCCCCGGACCACGGCGCGCAGCGGGTCCTCGGCCACCCGGACGGGCACGCCGAGCTCGTGCCGCATCCGCTCGTCGAGGCCACGCAGCAGCGCCCCGCCCCCGGTCAGCGTGATGCCACGGTCCAGGACGTCACCCGCGAGCTCCGGGGGGCACACGTCGAGGACGCAGCGGACCAGCTCGACGATCTGCAGCACGGGCCCCTCGATGGCCCGGCGCACCTCGGGGGAGCTGATCGAGACGGTCTTGGGCAGCCCCGTCCCGAGGTCACGCCCGCGGACCCGGACCGCGGTCTCCTGGCGCAGCGGGAAGGCAGACCCCGCGGCCGTCTTGATGTCCTCGGCGCTGCGCTCGCCGACGAGGAGGGAGTACTGGGACTTGACGTGGGCGATGATTGCCTCGTCGATCTCGTCTCCACCGATGCGCACCGACCTCGAGGTGACGACGCCGCCCAGGCTGATGACGGCCACGTCGGTGGTCCCTCCGCCGACGTCGACGACCATCGAGGCGACCGTGTCGTTGACCGGGAGGTCAGCCCCGATCGCCGCCGCCATCGGCTCCTCGATGACGTAGACTCGCCGGGCGCCGCACCGGGTGGCGGCGTCCTCGAGGGCGCGCCGCTCGACGCCGGTGATCTCGCTCGGGACGCAGACGACCATCCGGGGGCGAACCAGCCGGGACGGCCGCACCCGGTCGACGAAGTAGCGCAGCATCCGCTCGGTCAGCTCCGC
>JBPCOG010000326.1:0-4700 GCA_051000455.1 Lapillicoccus sp.
TCACCTGGGCGACCTCGGCGGGGTCGCCCACCCCGACCGGGGACGGGGCGGGTCCATGGCCGGGGGGCGCTGCCCGGCGGCCCGCACCTGGCGGGCCCGGGGCAGGTGCTGGTGCCGCTCGCGCCGCCGGGAGGCGCCCCGCGTCCTCAGTGGCTCAACCGGCTGGTGAGCGCGTCGGCGAGGGTCGACCCGGCCTGGTTCAGCCGCTTCCTGCCCCCGGACGAGGGTGGGCGCGAGTCGGCGGTCCTGCTGCTCTTCGGTCCCGGTCCGGACGGAGCGGACTCCGTCGTGCTCATCGAGCGCGCCCACCACATGCGCTCGCACGCGGGCCAGGTCGCCCTGCCGGGCGGTGCGGTCGACGCGGGCGACGCCGACGTCGTCGCCGCCGCGCTGCGCGAGGCACAGGAGGAGGTGTGCCTGGCCGCGGCCGGTGTGGAGGTGGTCGGGCAGCTCCCCTCGCTCTACCTGCCGCCCAGCGGGTTCGTCGTCACCCCCGTGCTCGGGTGGTGGCGGGACCCGTCCCCGGTCGGGGTGGGCGACCCCGCCGAGGTCGCCCAGGTGATCATCGTCCCACTCGCCCACCTCGTCGAGCCGGCGAACCGGCACACCGTCACCCACCCGTCGGGATTCGTGGGTCCGGCTTTCGACCTCGGCGACGACCTGCTGCTGTGGGGGTTCACCGGTGGCCTCGTCAACAAGGCGCTCGAGCTCGCCGGGCTGTCGCGGCCTTGGGACGAGGGTCGGCATCGGCCGCTGCCGGAGCGGTTCACCGGCGGGACCCGCCGGTGAGCGGCGCCACGCTGCTCGACCTTGTCCTGGTGTTCCTCCTCGTCACGTACGGAGCCACCGGCTTCCGCCAGGGGCTGGTGGTCAGTGTCCTGTCACTGGTGGGCTTCTTGGCGGGGGGGACCGCCGGGATGGGGCTGCTCCCGGCGGTCCTCGGGCGCTGGGAATGGGCCGTCGGCCACGAGGTGGGCCGGATCCTGCTGCTGGTCCTCGGGGTGTTCGTCATGGCCTCGATCGGCCAGGCGCTGATGGTCGGTCTCGGCAGCCGCCTGCGTGCCCGGGTGCGGGCTCGACCGGTGCGGCTGCTCGACTCGCTGCTGGGTGCGGTGGCGGTGGTCGCCGCAGTCGCGGTGCTCATCTGGTTCGTCGGGGGGGCGGTCCGCGGCGGAGCACCGGCCCCGCTGGCCAGGGCCATCGGCGAGTCGCGTGTGCTCGGCGCCATCGACCGGGTCGTGCCCCCCGAGACCGGGGGGCTCTTCGCCGGTTTCCGTCAGATGCTCGACCGCGAGGGGTTCCCCAAGGTGTTCCAGGGGATCGGGGCCGAGCCGATCACCCCGGCCGAGCCACCGGACCCCGCGTCGGCCGCCGGCCCGCAGGTTCGCGCCGCAGCAGAGTCGGTGGTCAAGGTCACCGGTGTCGCCGAGGCCTGTCAGCGCGGGCAGGAGGGCACGGGCTGGGTCGCCGCACCGGAGCGGGTCGTGACGAACGCGCACGTCGTCGCCGGCATGACCCGGCCCCAGGTGCGGGCGATGGGCCTGGGGCCGGCCTACCCGGCCCGCATCGTCGTGTTCGACCCCAGGCGTGACCTCGCCGTCCTGGAGGTTCCCGGGCTGCGCGCCCCCGCCCTGTCCGCCCTCGCCGGTTCGGCGCTGCGCCCCGGCGATCCCGCCGTGGTCGCCGGGTTCCCACTCAACGGGCCCTACCGGCTCGAACCCGCCCGGGTGCGCCAGACGCTCAACGCGACGGGGTCGGACATCTACGGACGGCCCGGCGTCCAGCGCGAGGTGTACTCGCTCTTCACCCGGGTCGAACCGGGCAACAGCGGGGGGCCGCTGCTCTCGCCCTCCGGGCAGGTCGTCGGCGTCGTGTTCGCGAAGTCGCTCGACGACGTGTCCACGGGCTACGCGCTGACGCTGGCCGAGGCCCGTTCGGTCATCGACGCGGCCGCCGCCGCCTCGGTGCCGGTGGACAGCGGGGGGTGCTCCGTCGGCTGAACCGCTGCGTGCCCTGCGCCCACCGCTCAGCGCTCGAGGCCGTCGAGCCAGTCGAGCAGCGCGGCACTGACCCGCTCGGGAGACTCCTCGGTGAGGAAGTGCCCGGCCCCGTCGACCAGCGCGCCGGTGTAGGGACCGCGGACGTAGCGCTCGGACCCGGTCGTCGCATCGGCGAGGACGCAGCCGTCCTCGGTGCCCTGCAGGTGCAGGACCGGGACGTCGATCGCGGCGCGCACCCGGCGGTTGAACAGCGGACCGTCCTGCCTGAGCTGGCTGCGGCCCAACCACCGGTAGTGCTCTGCCGCGGAGTGCGCGACGAACGGCAGTGCCATCGCGTCGCCGTACCGGTCGACGTCCTCCGACGACGGGTACTCGCCGAACGGGCTGGCCCAGCGGCGCATCAGCCGCTCGACATAACCGTGGCCACTGCTCATCTGGCGCTCCGGGACGAAGGGGCGCTGCAGCTGCAGGAGGTAGGAGCTGGCCCGGCGCTGCTCGGCGTTGGTCACCGAGGCCCGGCGCAGCACCCGCGGGTGCGGCATCGACAGCGACGCGGCGGCCCGGGTCACCCCGGGCTGCAGCGCGGGCATGGTCCACGCGATGAAGCCGCCCAGACCCTGGCCGACGACGACGGCCCGGTCCTCCCCGAGCGACCGGATCAGGCTTGCCGCGTCGGCGGCACCGGTGTAGGTGTCGTACCCCTTCGGGGGCTTGTCCGAGGCCCCGTAGCCACGCAGGTCCATCGCGACCGCCCGGTAGCCCCCGTCGGCGACGGCCAGCATCTGGTGGCGCCAGGCGTACCAGAACTGGGGGAACCCGTGCATGAGGAGCACCAGCGGTCCCTCGCCGAGCTCGGCGACGTGGAACCGGGCCCCGTTGGCCGAGACGAAGCGGTGCTCCCACGGGCCGTCCAGCAGCACGGAGGAGGCGTCGAGGCTCATGGGGTCGGTGCCCAGAGCAAGGATCCGGGAGGTGCGGATGGGAGCCTCGGCCGCTCAGCCGCGGCGCTTGAGCGTGGAGATGGTCGCCTGGGCGTTGGCGATGGCCCGCTCCGGCTTCGGCTGGATCTGCGACACGGCGCCCCTGCCGACCAGGCCGAGGATCGCGGCGACGACGAACAGCAGGACGGCGACGATGAGGTAGGCAAGCCACGACGCCAGGCCCAGCGCGACCAGCCCCTGGGCCAGCGCGTTGAGCAGGAAGCCCAGGCCGAACAGCCCGAGGACGGCCGCCACGCCGAGCAGCGGGGCCCCCTTCTTGACGTGCGCCAGGGTCACCTGGATCTCGGCGCTGGCCAGCTTGACCTCGTCGCGCACGATCGACTGGATGTCGCGGGTGGCGGAGACGAAGAGCTGTCCCAGGCTGGGCTCCTCAGCCTCCTGGTGGCTGTCCGGAACTACGTCTCGGGCGCTGTCCTGGGCGTCGAGAGCCATGGCGGTTCCTCCAATCGTGCGCGCGGCACGGTCGCTGTCGACCCCGCAGGGCCAGCTCCCACGGGGAGTCTCTCCCTGAGCCTAGCGGCGGCCGTAGACGTCGGGGGGTCCCGTCACCGTCGGCGTCCACCTTCTCCCGGGCCTCGACGACGGCGTAGTGGCGGTTGCGGCGGTGCAGGACGACGGCGGCGAGCAGGCTGGCCAGCAGCGAACCGACGAGCACCGCCACCTTCACGGGCCCGTCGCGCTCGGACCCCTGGTAGGCGAGGTCCCCGATGAGCAGGGAGACGGTGAACCCCACCCCGCTCAGCAGCGAGATCCCGAGCACGTCCGCCCACGCGAGGTCCTCGTCCAGCTCGGCCCGGGTGAACCGGGCGAAGAACCACGTCCCGCCGAACACCCCGAGGGCCTTGCCCGCGACCAGCCCAACCACCACTCCGACGGCGGCGGCGTCCCGCAGCGCGGCGCCGAGGCCGCCGCCCACCACGCTGACCCCGGACGCGAAGAAGGCGAACACCGGCACCGCAACGCCTGCCGACCACGGCCGCAGCCGGTGCTCCATCCGCTCGGCCAGGCTGTACTCGTTCTCCGTCGTCACCCCGTCCTCGGCGCGGTGGCGGGCCACGGGCACGAGCAGACCGAGCAGCACGCCGGCCACCGTCGCGTGGATGCCGCCCTCGTGGACCAGCCCCCAGGCGAGCAGCGCCGGGACGGCGAGGACCAGCGGGTGGGTGAGGCCGCGGCGCAGCAGCCACCGGAACGCGAGCAGCGGGAGGACGGCGAGCGCCAGCGGCAGCAGTGCGACCGACTCGGTGTAGAAGACGGCGATGATCGTGATGGCGATGAGGTCGTCGACGACGGCGAGGGTGAGCAGGAAGGAGCGCAGCGCAGCGGGCAGGTGCGAGCTGATGACGGCCAGCACGGCGAGGGCGAACGCGATGTCGGTCGCCGTCGGGATGGCCCACCCGCGCAGCGCGTCCCCGGCGCCCCGCTCGATGACCCACGCCGTCACGGCATACAACCCTGCGGGGAGCACGACGCCGCAGACGGCAGCGGCGATGGGCAGGGCGGCCTTGCTCCGGTCCGAGAGCTCGCCCGCGACGAACTCGCGCTTGAGCTCGATGCCGGCCACGAGGAAGAACACCGCGAGCAGGCCGTCGGCCGCCCACTGGGCGAGCGAGAGGTCGAGGTGCAGCGCCTCGGGTCCGACCCGCACGTCACGCACGAGCTGGTATGCCGTGTCCCAGGGCGAGTTGGCCCAGACCAG
>JBPCOG010000283.1:0-8243 GCA_051000455.1 Lapillicoccus sp.
GCTCAACCGCCACATCGGCGTGGCCAAGGAGTGGTTCCCCCACGACTACATCCCGTGGAGCGAAGGACGCAACTTCGACGGGCTGATGGGCGGGGACGCCTGGACATCAGAGGACTCCCCGATGAGCGACGTCGCGCGCTCGGCCCTGATCGTCAACCTGCTCACCGAGGACAACCTGCCGAGCTACCACCACGAGATCGCGCTGATCTTCGGACGCGACGATGCGTGGGGGGAGTGGGTGCACCGGTGGACCGCCGAGGAGGGCCGCCACGGCATCGCCATGCGGGACTACCTGCTCGTCAAGCGCTCCGTCGACCCGGCCGAGCTCGAGCGCTTCCGGATGACCCACATGTCGCAGGGCTACACGTCCGGCCACTCGGGGGAGCTGATCCACTCGCTCGCGTACGTGTCCTTCCAGGAGCTGGCCACCCGCGTCAGCCACCGCAACACCGGGCGCTACACCGACGACCCGATGTGCGAGCAGCTGCTGGCCCGGATCGCGGCCGACGAGAACCTGCACATGATCTTCTACCGGAACCTGCTCTCCGCCGCGCTGGAGCTCTCCCCGGACCAGACGATGCAGGCCGTCCTCGAGGTGGTCAAGGGCTTCCAGATGCCCGGCGCCGACATCCCCGGGTTCCAGCGCAAGGCCGTCGAGATGGCCGTCGCCGGGATCTACGACCTGCGCCAGCACCGCGACGACGTCGTCATGCCGGTGCTGCGCTACTGGAAGATCTTCGAGGTCGAGGGACTGTCCGAGCAGGGCGAGCGGGCCCGCACCGAGCTCGCCACCTTCCTCGACGGCCTCGACAAGCAGGCGGCCCGGTTCGAGGACAAGCGCGACACCCTCAAGAGCCGGATGAACATCGCCTGACCTGCTCGTCCGACCGGATGGTGAGACGGCCGCGTCCGCTGGTTGACACGGCATACGCGCTGGAGGACGGTGGTCCCGTGGCCCGAATCCTCGTACTCCCTGAGCGTGTCTGACCCGGAACGTCAGGCGCGCTGCCCTTCTGTCCCCTGGGACCGGAGGGCTTTTTCGTGGGACGCCGAGACTGACCCGGACCAGGACCGACGCAGACCGAAAGTGGTGCACACGTGAGCGACAGCCCGACACCGGTCAGGCCGTCACCGGCCGACCTCGCGCAGCAGGCCCGTCCGCGCTCTGCCGCGGAGGCGCCGCGACACCCAGGTCGTCCGGCTGCGTCCCCCCGGGTCCCCGAGCCGGTCGTCGAGCAGGTCACCGGGGCGCAGGCCCTGGTCAGGTCCCTGGAGGAGCTCGGGGTCCAGACCATCTTCGGGATCCCCGGGGGGGCCATCCTGCCGGCGTACGACCCCCTGATGGACTCGACGAAGGTCCGCCACGTCCTCGTCCGGCACGAGCAGGGCGCCGGGCACGCCGCGGAGGGGTATGCCGCGGCCAGCGGGAAGGTGGGCGTGTGCCTGGCGACGTCCGGGCCGGGTGCGACCAACCTCGTCACGCCGATCGCCGACGCCTACATGGACTCGGTGCCCATGGTGGCGATCACCGGCCAGGTCTCGAGCGCGGCGATCGGCACGGACGCCTTCCAGGAGGCGGACATCCGCGGCATCACGATGCCGATCACCAAGCACAACTACCTCGTCACGTCCGCGGCGGACATCCCGCGGACCGTCGCCGAGGCCTTCCACGTGGCGAGCACCGGGCGCCCGGGCCCGGTGCTCGTCGACATCGCCAAGGACGCGCTGCAGGCCCGGACGACCTTCTCCTGGCCGCCGCGGTTCGACCTGCCCGGCTACCGTCCCGTGGCCCGACCGCACAGCAAGCAGATCCGTGAGGCGGCCCGCCTGATGGCGGGCGCACAGCGGCCGGTGCTCTACGTCGGCGGCGGGATCGTCAGGTCCCGCGCCAGCGAGCAGCTGCGCGAGCTCGTGGACCTGACGCAGATCCCCGTCGTCACCACCCTGATGGCGCGCGGCGTCGTGCCCGACAGCCACCCCCTCAACCTCGGTATGCCGGGTATGCACGGCACGGTCGCCGCTGTCACCGCGCTGCAGAAGGCGGACCTGCTCATCACGCTCGGGGCCCGGTTCGACGACCGGGTCACGGGGCAGCTGTCGACGTTCGCCCCCGGGGCGAAGGTGATCCACGCGGACATCGACCCGGCCGAGATCTCCAAGAACCGGGTCGCCGACGTCCCGATCGTCGGGGACTGCAAGGACGTCATCGTCGACCTGCTCGAGGTGCTCCGCGCCGGTGGCGGCGACGGGGCAGGTGACGTGGCGCCGGACTACAGCGCGTGGCGTCGCCAGACGGCCGAGTGGCAGGAGACCTTCCCGCTCGGGTACACCCACCACGAGGAGGGGCTGTCGCCGCAGTACGTCATCGAACGGATCGGGGCCCTGACCGGACCCGAGGGCACCTACGTCGCCGGCGTCGGCCAGCACCAGATGTGGGCCGCGCAGTTCGTGCGCTACGAGCGGCCCAACGCGTGGATCAACTCCGGCGGGCTGGGGACGATGGGCTTCGCCGTCCCTGCCGCCATGGGCGCCAAGGCCGCCGAGCCGGACCGGGTCGTCTGGGCCATCGACGGCGACGGGTGCTTCCAGATGACCAACCAGGAGCTCGCGACCTGCGTCATCAACGAGTTCCCGATCAAGGTCGCGATCATCAACAACTCCAGCCTCGGCATGGTCCGGCAGTGGCAGACCCTCTTCTACAACGAGCGGTACTCCAACACCGACCTGCACACCAGCCACGACCGGCGCCGCATCCCGGACTTCGTCAAGCTCGCCGAGGCGTACGGATGCCTGGGCCTTCGTGCCGAGAGCCAGGACCAGGTGGACCAGGTGATCGGGCAGGCCCTGGCGACGAACGACCGCCCCGTCGTCATCGACTTCGTCGTCCACCGCGACGCGATGGTCTGGCCGATGGTCCCCTCCGGTGTGAGCAACGACAAGATCCAGGTCGCCCGCGGCGCGGCCCCGGTGTGGGAGAGGGAAGACTGATGAGCAAGCACACCCTGTCCGTCCTCGTCGAGAACAAGCCCGGTGTGCTGGCGCGGATCGCGGGCCTGTTCTCGCGTCGCGGCTTCAACATCGACTCCCTGGCGGTGGGTCCCACCGAGCACGACGACACCTCCCGGATGACCGTCGTCGTCGACGTGGAGCAGCTGCCGCTCGAGCAGGTGACCAAGCAGCTGAACAAGCTCGTCGAGGTGCTCAAGGTCGTCGAGCTCGACCCGGGCGCGTCGGTCCAGAGCCAGATCGTGCTCGTCAAGGTGCGCGCCGACGCGACGTCCCGGTCCCACGTGCTCGAGATCGCCCTGCTCTTCCGGGCCAAGGTCATCGACGTCACCACCGACACCCTGACGATCGAGTGCACCGGCAAGGTCGACAAGGTGCAGGCCCTGCTCGGCGTCCTGGAGCCCTACGGCATCCGGGAGCTCGTCCAGTCCGGCGTCGTCGCCGTCGGCCGGGGCCCCCGCTCGATCACCGACCGGAGCCTGCGCAGCGCCTGACGCCGCCGGCAGCCGGCTCGCGCGGGTGCGGCGGCGCCGGCGGCGGCACCCGGCATACCCTCCCTGTGGAACCCCCACCGCACCCGACACCGGAAGAAGGAGTGGCCCACCATGGCCGAGATGTTCTACGACGACGAGGCCGACCTGGCCGTCATCCAGGCCCGCAAGGTGGCCGTCATCGGGTACGGCAGCCAAGGGCACGCCCACGCGCTCAACCTGCGCGACTCCGGCGTCGACGTCCGCGTGGGCCTGGCCGAGGGGAGCCGGTCCCGGGCCAAGGCGGAGGGTGAGGGGCTGACGGTTCTGGCCGTCGCGGACGCGGTCCGGGAGGCTGACCTGGTCGTCACCCTCACGCCCGACCAGGCGCAGCGCAAGGTCTACGCCGAGCACATCCAGCCGAACCTCAAGGAGGGCGCGGCGCTGCTCTTCGCGCACGGGTTCAACATCCGCTTCGGCTACATCAGGCCGGAGTCCGGCTCGGACGTCGTGATGGTGGCTCCGAAGGGGCCCGGGCACCTCGTCCGGCGCGAGTTCAGCGACGGGCGGGGGGTCCCGGTCCTGCTCGCCGTCGAGCAGGACGCCTCGGGTGGCGCGTGGGAGCTGGTGAAGTCGTACGCCAAGGCGATCGGCGGCCTGCGGGCCGGGGGCATCGGGACCACCTTCACCGAGGAGACCGAGACCGACCTCTTCGGGGAGCAGGCCGTCCTCTGCGGTGGCGCCTCGCAGCTCGTGCAGTACGGCTTCGAGACCCTCGTCGAGGCGGGCTACCAGCCGGAGGTCGCGTACTTCGAGTGCCTGCACGAGCTCAAGCTCATCGTCGACCTCATGGTCGAGGGCGGTATCGCCAAGCAGCGCTGGTCGATCTCGGACACCGCCGAGTACGGCGACTACGTCTCCGGGCCGCGGGTCATCGACCCGCACGTCAAGGAGAACATGCAGGCCGTCCTCAGCGACATCAAGGACGGCACCTTCGCGCGGCGCTTCATCGCCGACCAGGACGCCGGGGCACCGGAGTTCCTCTCGCTGCGGGAGAAGGGCGCCCAGCACCCGATCGAGAGGACCGGCCGCGACCTGCGCAAGCTGATGAGCTGGATCAAGGACTCCGACTCCGACTACACCGAGGGCTCCGCCGCCCGCTGACCCATGCGCCGGGGGTATGCCGGGCGCCATAGACTGGTGCGCGGCGCCGCGAGGCGCCGAGCACGCCGCAGACCACCCCAGCGGCCGTCCCCCGACCCGCCGCTCGCCACCTCGGACAGGACTTCCACCGTGAGCAGACCCGTCGTCCTCATTGCCGAGGAGCTGTCACCCGCCACGATCGACGCGCTGGGCCCGGACTTCGAGGTCCGCCACTGTGACGGCGCCGACCGGGCCGAGCTGCTCTCGGCGATCGCCGACGCGGACGCCGTCCTCATCCGATCGGCCACCCTCGTCGACGCGGAGGCGCTCGCTGCGGCGAGGGTGCTCAAGGTGGTCGCCCGTGCCGGTGTGGGGCTGGACAACGTCGACGTCGCCGCCGCCACCAGAGCCGGGGTCATGGTCGTCAACGCGCCGACGTCCAACATCACCTCGGCCGCCGAGCTGGCCGTCGGCCTGCTGCTCGCGACCGCCCGGAACATCGCCCCCGCCAACGAGGCGCTCAAGGGCGGCGCGTGGAAGCGCAGCAGGTACGGCGGGGTCGAGCTGCTCGACAAGACGGTCGGCATCATCGGCCTCGGCCGGATCGGCGTGCTCGTCGCCGAGCGGCTCAAGGCGTTCGGCATGACCATCCTCGCCTACGACCCCTACACGTCGCCGGTGAAGGCCGGACAGATCGGCGCGCAGCTCGTCGGCCTCGACGAGCTGCTCGCCGAGTCCGACTTCATCACCGTGCACCTGCCGAAGACGCCCGAGACCCTCGGCCTGATCGGCGAGGAGGCGCTGAAGAAGGTCAAGCCCAGCGTGCGCATCATCAACGCCGCGCGCGGCGGCATCGTCGACGAGCAGGCCCTCGCGGACGCGATCCGTGACGGCCGGGTGGCCGGGGCAGGCATCGACGTGTTCGCCAAGGAACCGACCACGCAGTCACCGCTGTTCGAGTTCGAGTCCGTCGTCGTCACGCCCCACCTCGGCGCCTCGACGGAGGAGGCGCAGGAGAAGGCCGGCGTGGCGGTCGCCCGGTCGGTGCGCCTCGCCCTCGGCGGCGACCTCGTCCCCGATGCGGTCAACGTCTCCGGCGGAGCGATCGACGAGGAGGTGCGCCCGGGGATCGCGCTGGTCGAGAAGCTCGGCCGGCTGTTCACGGCGGTGGCCGGCTCGGTCCCCGTGCAGCTCGACGTCGACGTGCGCGGCGAGATCACCGAGCACGACGTCAGTGTCTGGAGGCTCTCGGCCCTCAAGGGCCTGTTCCAGGACGTCGTCGAGGAGCGGGTCTCCTACGTCAACGCCCCGGTCATCGCCGAGCAGCGCGGTTGTGAGGCGCGCCTGCTCACCGACCTCGCCAGTGAGGACTTCCGCAACGTCACGACCCTGCGTGGCACCCTCAGCGACGGCTCGGTCGTCTCGGTCGCCGGCACCCTGACCGGACCCCGGATGGTCGAGAAGATCGTCGGCATCAACGGGTTCGACCTCGAGGTCCCGCTGACCGACCACCTGGCCATCTTCACGTACTCCGACCGGCCCGGAGTGGTCGGCCAGGTCGGTCAGATCCTCGGCGACATCGGGATCAACATCGGGGGCATGCAGGTCGCCCGCAGCGAGCGGAAGGACACGGCGCTGGTCATCCTCAACGTCGACACGGAGCTGCCGCAGGCCGTCGCGGCGAAGATCGCCGACACCGTCGGCGCCGCGACCTTCTCCGTCGTCAACCTCTGAGCGGCAAGCTCTCAGCGGCAACCTCTGAGCGGCAACCTCTCAGCAAGGGGGACCAGTCGGCGGTCTCCCCCCGCGTCCGGATCGTGGGACCCGGGGTTTCCACATCCGTGGGAGCCCACGTATGGTCGTGGCATGACGCGGCCCTCGGTGCTCCTTGCCGGCCGCGGCGAGTCCCGCTAGCCAGCCCCAGCCGCGGAGATCCCGCGCGCACCCGGCTGGCGCAGCGCTCCGGCCCACCCGGCCCGGAGCCGAGACCGCGACCACAGCCAGCCCCCAGGGGAAAGAGAACGTGATGAGCGAAGAGGCACGCCAGGCGCGCCAGGCGCTGCAGGAGTCGATGGACCTGCGTGACCAGGGTCATTCCGACGACTGATCACCCCGGCTCGCTCGACATCGCCGTCATCGGTGGCGACGGGATCGGCCCCGAGGTGGTCGCCGAGGCGCTGAAGGTGATCGGCGCGGCGACGGCTGGCGCCGGGCTCAAGATCGCGACGACCGAGTACGACCTCGGTGCCCGGCGCTGGCACGCGACGGGGGAGACCCTGCCGGCCAGCGTCCTGGAGGAGATCCGCGGGCACGACGCGATCCTGCTCGGGGCGATCGGCGACCCCAGCGTGCCGAGCGGTGTGCTCGAGCGGGGGGTCCTGCTGCCGCTGCGTTTCGCCCTCGACCACTACGTCAACCTCCGGCCCGCCAGGCTCTACCCCGGAGCCAGCACGCCCCTCGACGTCGACCGGGTTGCCCCCGGCGGCATCGACTTCGTCGTCGTGCGCGAGGGCACCGAGGGCCCGTATGCCGGGAACGGCGGCACCCTGCGCGCCGGCACCGCCCAGGAGATCGCCACCGAGGTGAGCGTCAACACCCGCTACGGGGTGGAGCGGGTGGTGCGCGACGCGTTCGCCCGGGCCCGGGCCCGTCCGCGCCGGCACCTGACGCTGGTCCACAAGCACAACGTGCTCACCTACGCCGGTGATCTCTGGCGGCGCACCGTCGAGGAGGTGGGCGCCTCGTTCCCCGACGTCGAGACGGCCTACCAGCACGTCGACGCGGCGACGATCTTCCTCGTGACGGACCCCGGGCGCTTCGACGTCATCGTCACCGACAACCTCTTCGGTGACATCATCACCGACATCGCGGCCGCGGTCGCCGGCGGCATCGGGCTCGCGGCCAGCGGCAACATCAACCCCGAGCGGACGAGCCCGAGCATGTTCGAGCCGGTCCACGGCTCGGCACCCGACATCGCCGGCCAGTCCAGGGCGGACCCCACGGCAGCGATCCTGTCGGCAGCCATGCTGCTCGAGCACGTCGGCCGGGTGCAGGACGCCCGCGCGGTGGAGCGCGCGGTGGCCGCGGACCTGGCCGGGCGGGGAGACAGCGCCCGCACCACGTCCGGGGTCGGCGACGCCATCGCCGCCCGGCTGGCCTGAGTCGGCGCGATACCCTGCTGGACAGCGCTGGGCCCCAGCAGGGCCACGGGTGAGCGATACCGGAGGGACACCATGAGCACGCAGTCGACCGACGCCGCTCCGCTGAGCTTCGAGGTCCACCGGCGCGACGACGTCAGGTCGGCTGCCGCGCGCGCCGAGATCCTCGCCGACCCCGGCTTCGGCAGGGCCTTCACCGACCACATGGTGATCGCCACCTGGAACCGAGGGGAGGGCTGGCACGACGCCGCGGTCAGGGCGTACGGCCCCCTCTCGCTCGACCCGGCGGCTGCCGTCCTGCACTACGCGCAGGAGATCTTCGAGGGCATGAAGGCCTACCGGCACGCAGACGGGACGGTGTGGACCTTCCGGCCGGAGGTCAACGCGGCGCGGTTCGCGCGGAGCGCGCGCCGGCTCGCCCTGCCCGAGCTGTCGGAGGCGGCCTTCATCGCCTCGATCAGGGCAC